>JAJZVE010000275.1 GCA_021845835.1 Pseudomonadota bacterium
CGGGATTGCCGGTGGCGCCGACGATGGAGCCGATCGAGATGATCCGCCCGCCGCGCCGCCGCAGCATGCCCTTGAGCGCCGCACGGGCGAGGCGGAACGGCGCGGTCAGATCGACCTCCAGCACCGCCTGCCAGTCCTCGTCCTTCATGCGCAGCGCCAGCATGTCGCGCGTCAGCCCGGCATTGTTGACCAGGATCGCGAGCGGCCCGGCCGCCGCCTCGGCCGCGCCCACCAGTCCCTCCGCCGCCGCCGCGTCGCGCAGGTCGGCCGGGCAGACATGCGCCCGCTCGCCAAGCTCCGCGGCCAGCGCATCGAGCGCCGCACGCCGCGTGCCGGACAGCGCGACCGTCGCCCCCTGCGCATGCAGTGCGCGCGCGATGGCGCCGCCGATGCCGCCGGAGGCGCCGGTGATCAGGGCGGTCTTGCCATCGAGGCGGAACATGGCGCAGCCTCAGAGTGATTTCAGGAGGGCTTCGATCTCGGCCGGCGTGCTGACCGAGATCGCCGCGGCCTCCGGCGCGATGCGGCGCACCAGGCCGGACAGCACCTTGCCGGCACCGAGTTCAATGAAACTGTCGGCGCCGAGCGCCGCCATCGTCATGACGCTTTCGCGCCAGCGCACCGTGCGCGTCACCTGCTCGACCAGCAGCCGCGCGATCTCCGCGGGTTCGGTCACCTTGGCGGCGGTGACGTTGGCGATCAGCGGCACCGCGGGCGGCGCCGGCGGCGTGCGCGCCAGCGCCTCGGCCATCGCGTCCGCGGCCGGCGCCATCAGCGCGCAATGGAACGGGGCGGACACCGGCAGCAGCATGGCACGCTTGACGCCGCGCGTGCGCGCCAGCTCGATCGCCCGCTCGACCGCGCCGCGCGCGCCGGAGACGACCACCTGGCCGCCGCCGTTGTCGTTGGCCGGCTCGATCACCTCGCGCTCGCCGCCGGGCGCCGCGGCGGCCTCGGCGCAGACGGCACGTGCAAGGGCGAGGTCGGCGCCGAGCAGGGCCGCCATCGCACCTTCGCCGGGCAGCACCGCCTTCTGCATCGCCTGGCCGCGCAGCTTCAGCAGCCGCGCCGCGTCGGCCAACGTGAAGGCGCCCGCGGCGGCCAGCGCCGAATATTCGCCAAGCGAATGCCCGGCCACCACGATCGCCCGGTCGGCCAGCGCGATGCCGCCCTCGCGTTCGATCACCCGCAGCACCGCGAGCGAATGCGCCATCAGCGCCGGCTGCGCATTCTCGGTCAGGGTCAGGTCGTCGGCCGGTCCCTCGAACATGAGTTTCGAAAGCTTCTGGCCCAGGGTCTCGTCCACTTCCTCGAACACCGCGCGGGCGGGCGCGAAGGCGGCGGCGAGGTCGCGGCCCATGCCGACGGCCTGACTGCCCTGGCCGGGAAAGACGAAGGCGTGGACGGCCATGCGGGAGGAATTCCGGTGCTGGGCGATTCGGATGGGATGGCGGCGCGGCGTAGCGTCGCCGTCGCGGGGTGTCAAGGAAGCGTGCGCCCGCGCCTGCGCCGTCTTGCCCCGGCGCCGGTTCCGTGCTTAACCGCGCGCCTTCCCTGCCGGGGCCGTCGGCCGTCCCCGGCTATGTCCGCGCGCCATTGGGGCGCGGTGGCCCAGACCCGGGCCCGGGACAGAGACAAGCCAGAGGGAGACCCCATGCCGCTCTACGAATGCGTGCTGATCGCACGCAACGACGTGACGCAACAGCAGGTCGAGGGCATCGCCGACGCGATCGCCGTCCAGCTCGACACCGACAATGCCGCCGAAACCGGCAGCTCGGTGAAGAAGCGGGAATACTGGGGCCTGCGCAGCCTGGCCTACCGGATCAAGAAGAACCGCAAGGGCCATTACATGCTGCTCGGGCTGGACACCAGGCCCGCGCCGCTGGCCGAGATGGAGCGCCAGCTCGGGCTGAACGAGGACATCCTGCGCTTCCTGACCATCCGCGTGGACGCGATCGAGGAGGCGCCGAGCGCCATCCTGTCGCGCAAGTCCGACGACCGCGAGCGCGGCTTCCGCGGCCCCAAGCCGGCCGGCCGCTTCGATTCCGGCCGCAAGCGCGGCTACGACGACCGCGAGGAATTCCGCGCCCGCGACGAGAGCGAGCGCGACTCCGGCTTCCGCGGCCGCGAGCCGGCGCACGAGGAGTAATCCGCCATGTCCGATACGACCGACGTCAACCCCGCCGCGCGGCGCGCCGCGGTCGGCGCCCGCCGTCCCTTCTACCGGCGCAAGAAGTCCTGCCCGTTCTCCGGCCCGCATGCGCCGAAGATCGACTACAAGGACGTGCGGCTGCTGTCGCGCTTCCTGTCCGAACGCGGCAAGATCGTGCCGAGCCGCATCACCGCGGTATCGGCGAAGCGGCAGCGCGAGCTCGCGGTGGCGATCAAGCGCGCGCGCTTCCTCGCCCTGCTGCCCTACATCCTGACCTGATCGGAGGCGTGCGAACATGGCCGCCGTGGAAGTGATCCTGCTGCAGCGCGTGGAAAAGCTCGGCCAGATGGGCGAGGTGGTGAAGGTGAAGCCGGGCTATGCCCGCAACTTCCTGCTGCCCACCCGCCGCGCCATCCGCGCCAACAAGGACAACCTCGCCCGTTTCGAGCAGCAGCGCGCGCAGCTCGAAGCGCAGAACCTCAAGCGCCGCGAGGAGGCCGAGCGCATCGCCGAGCGCGTACACGGCCTCTCGGTCGTCATCATCCGCCAGGCCGGCGAATCGGGCAGCCTCTACGGCTCCGTCTCGGGTCGCGATATCGCCGAGGCGGCCACGGCCGCGGGCCTGACCATCAACCGCTCGCAGGTGGTGCTGGAGCACCCGATCAAGACGCTCGGGCTGCGCCAGGTGCGCGTCGCGCTGCATCCCGAGGTGGTCATGCAGATCGGCGTGAACGTCGCCCGCAGCCCGGAGGAGGCGCAGAAGCAGGCGCGCGGCGAATCCGTCGCGGCCCCCGAGGAGGAAGAACCGGAACTGACCGGCGAAGCCCTGTTCGAGGGCGATCTGCCGCTGCCGACCGCCTGATCCGTCCGGCCTTCGCCCGTCCCCCTCTCGCCCGCCGGCGGGAGGGGGCGCACCGGATGCGAACCAGCCGGCACCTTCCCTGACTTGATCACGTGCGCCCCGCTATCCAATAGTCTGTCCGATCGGTAAGGAATCATCGGAGGGACGGATGCGGGTGCTGCTGGACCAGTTTCTCAGGCGGTTCATCGTGCTCGGGCGGCTGACGGTACGCTGGCCCGACGGTTCGGTCAGCGTCTATCGCGGGACGGCCGGACCGGAAGCGGTGATCGAGTTGCGCGGCGCGCGCACGGTCGCGCGGCTGGCGCTCAATCCCGCGCTGACCGTCGGCGAAAGCTACATGGACGGCGGGCTGGTGCCGGTCGATTGCCGGATCTACGACGTGCTGGACGTGCTGGTCGCCAATCTGATGGCGGAGAAGTCCGGCAAGGCGATCATGCACGTGCGCGACGCGATCCGCCTGGTGACGCGCCGCATCGCCCAGTTCAATCCCGCCGGCCGCGCGCGCCGCAACGTGGCGCACCACTACGACCTGAACGGCCGGCTCTACAGCCTGTTCCTCGACCGCGACCGGCAATACTCCTGCGCCTATTTCCCGCGCGGCGACGAGTCGATCGACGAGGCGCAGGCGGCCAAGAAGCGCCACATCGCCGCCAAGCTCAGGCTGGACCGCCCCGACCTGTCGGTGCTCGACATCGGCTGCGGCTGGGGCGGCCTGGCGCTGACGCTGGCGCGCGACTACGGCGCCCGCGTCACCGGCATCACGCTCTCCACCGAACAGCTGGCGGAGGCGCAGGCGCGCGCGCAGGCGGAGGGCCTTTCGGACCGCGTCAGCTTCGAGCTGATGGACTACCGCGCCATGCACCGCAGCTTCGACCGCATCGTCTCGGTCGGCATGTTCGAGCACGTCGGCGTCGGGCACTACCGGCAGTTCTTCGATACGGTGAGGCGCTGCCTGGTGCCGGACGGGGTGGCGCTGCTGCACGCGATCGGGCGCAGCGACCGGCCGGGTTCGACGAATGCCTGGATCGCCAAGTACATCTTCCCCGGCGGCTACTGCCCGGCGCTGTCGGAGCTGTTTCCGCCGATCGAGAGGGCGGGCCTGATCACCACTGACGTCGAGATCCTGCGGCTGCACTATGCGGAGACGCTGCGCCACTGGCGCCGCCGCTTCGCCGCCAGCCGCGACGCCATCGCCGCCCTCTACGACGAACGGTTCTGCCGCATGTTCGAGTTCTATCTCGCCGGCGCGGAGCTGTCGTTCCGGCGCGAGCACATGATGGTGTTCCAGGTCCAGCTGACGCGCGACCAGACCGCGGTGCCGCTGACGCGCGACTACATCACCGACGCCGAGCGTGCGGCCGCGCCGGTGGTGCGGGCTGGGTCGTAGGCCGGGTGCGCCCCGCGCGGGAAAAACGCGGTTGCGGGTCCGCCGGCGGCGCGCCGGTGTGGCCGTCGCATGTTCGGCGCGGGCCGAGACAACGTCGCGCCTGCCAGCGTTGCAGCCAGCGCCGGCTGCCGGCCAGCGATCGGACTTGACAGTCTGCCGGCGGCGGATTTCCTTCTGTTGTCGCGGAGGCGTGATTTTGAAGCCGCATCCATAACGGAAGCCTGCCGATTGGATATCCCCGGCGCCCGCGCCGAGACGCAATTTCCTGGGCCGGTGGCCTCGCGCCCTGACCCGCCGCGCCGGCGACGGCGCCTCGGCGGAAGCCTGTCACGTCTGGCAAGGATCTGGTTCAGCGTCCGCGGGCGGACGACCCTCTTTGCCGCCTTGTCGTTCATTGTCGCGCTGGCCGGATGCGTGGGGCTGACCCTGTTCGCCTTCAGAACCGACCACAACATCGCCACGCAGCTCGCCCGGGCGGAGGCCGCCAGCGCGACCGCCAGCGTTCTTCGTGGCAGCGTCAACCAGGCCAAAGGCATCGTCGATGGCCTGGCAACGGAGCCGGGGGCCGGCAGGCAGGTCGCGGTCCGCAACGCGGCCGCGGCCATGCGCGACGAGATCAGGCGCTGCCTGGCTAACGCGATGCCCGGTTGCGCCGGGCTGCCGGCGGCGGTCAGCCGGAAGATCGAGGCCGCTCTTGCCGAAGTGGTGATCACCGCCGACGAGGCGACCCGGGGGGCAGATGCGCGGGACGGCTGGTTTGCGCAGGCCCACGCGCGCTTCGACGACGCCGCCGACGTGGTGCATGTCGCCATCAGCGACTGGCAGGCGACGCAATTCCAGGAGCACCTGCGCGGCATGGCGGCAAGCGCGGCGCATGCCAGAGCGCTGGCGCTGAAAGTCGCAGGCGGTACGGCGCTGCTGCTGGCGCTTGGGGCGCTCGGGTTCTTCGCGGTGCAACGGGGCATGTCGCGGTTGCAGCAGTTGACGCGGGCGATGCTGCGTCTCGCCGACGGCGACACCGGCGTCGCGATCCCGTTCCGGGACGCACGCGACGAGATCGGCGAAATGGCGAGGGCGCTCGGCGTGTTCCTCCTCACCGCGCGGCGGCTCGCGTCGGGCAAGGCCGATCTGCGGCAGGCGAACAGCCGGCTCGACGCCGCGCTCAACAGCATGTCGCAGGGACTGTGCATGTTCGACGCGCAGGACCGGCTGGTCGTCTGCAACAAGCAGGCCCGGACGATGCATGGCCTGCCACCCGATGCGCCGGTGGAGGGCCTGACTTTCGACGAACTTGTTGACCACATTGCAGCAACGGGCGGTCTGCTGCTGCCGCATCCCGCGGCGCTCAAGCAACGTGTCCACGACTACGTCGCCCGCAGAGAGCCGGTCACATACACGAGCGTGCTGCCGGACGGGCACGTCTGGTCACGCTGGATCGCACCGCTGGAAGGCGGCGGCTGGATCAGCACGATCGAGGATGTCACAGAGCAGCGCGCGGCCGAAATCAGGTTCGCGCACCTGGCGCGCCACGACGCGCTCACTGGCCTGGCCAACCGCGTGCTGTTCCAGGCCGAACTGGAGCGGGCGGCGGCCGATGCGCGACGTGGCCGCGGCTTCGCGGTGCATTGCATCGACCTCGACGACTTCAAGGACGTGAACGACACGCTCGGGCACCCCGCGGGGGACGCCCTGCTGCGCGCGATCGCCGAAAGGCTGCTTGCCGCGGCCGGACAGGCGAACCTGGTTGCCCGCCTGGGCGGCGACGAGTTCGCCATCGTCCAGTTCGGCGTGAGCCGGCCCGAAGAGGTTGTCGATCTGGCGCAGCGTGTCAGCGCCGCCTTCGCCCGGCCGTTCGCGCTCGATGGGCACCACGTCAATATCAGCATCTGCATCGGCTCCGCGACCGCGCCTCTCGCCGGAACGGAGGCCGATGAGCTGATCCGCAAGGCCGATCTTGCGCTGTATCAGGCCAAGGCCGACGGGCACGGCGCGCATCGCTGCTACGAGC
>JAJZVE010000276.1 GCA_021845835.1 Pseudomonadota bacterium
CCGAAGCTGCCGGCGACCTGATGGGGGAAACCCCTCACCTTGAACGGCGGCCTGCACGGGGAAAATCCCGTTCGCCTGTCCGGCACGAAGCGAGGAACGTCGCATCCGTTGTGGGACACCATGAATGGAGGGACAGTTTAAAATCTCAGCCGCGCGGTCCGTCCGCACGGTCGCTGCCGGGCAGCGCAAGCTTACGAAATGACATAGCCGAGCGCGCGGTAGCCGATCCGGCGTCTGGCCGCCATGCGCGCCAGCACCGGCACGGCATCGTCGGTGTAGTCGTAGACCTGGACCTGGGTCTTCCCCTGGTGCTCACGGTGCAGGCGGCCGACGTACTGGGCAAGCGTGCCCTTCCAGGAGATCGGCAGGGTCAGGAACAGGGTGTCGAGCCGTGGATCGTCGAACCCTTCGCCGATGTACCGCCCGGTTGCGATGATCAGCCGCTCCTGGCCGTCCGGCACCCGCAACGCGGCCTGTGCCGCATCGCGGGCAGCCGCGGTCATGCCGCCATGCAGGACCACGACGTTGCGGGCGAAACGCTGGAACCGGTCGCGCAGGTATTCGAGGTGATCGCGCCGCTCGGTCAGCACGACCGGCGAGCGTTTCGCCTCCAGCGCGGCGAGCACATCATCGAAGATGAGCTGGTTGCGGGTGGCGTCATGGGCCAGCGCGGCATAGATCGCCGACATGTCGGGGCGCTCAGCCTCGGACAGTCCCGGCGGCAGGCGGAATGACGTCGGGCGCAGTTGCACACGATGGTCAATGCCGCGCCGGGCCGCCTGCGCCCGCGCGTCGACCCGGTAGCGCACCGGCCCGCACTGCATGAAGATGATCGGATGGTGCCCGTCCTTGCGCGCGATGGTGGCCGACAGGCCGACGACATACCGGGCCTTGGCGCGTCGCGCCGCCAGCTCGAAGCTCACCGCGGAGAGGTGATGGCATTCGTCAACGACGAGATGGCCGTAGGATCCGACAATGTCCGATACCTCGCCCTTGCGCACGAGGCTCTGGATCAGGGCCACGTCGATGATGCCGCCGGGCTTGTGGCGGCCTCCGCCGATTTCGCCGATCAGCCTGGGATCCACGGACAGGAAGGTCTTCAGGCGTTCGGCCCACTGCGCCAGCAATTCGCGGCGGTGGACCAGCACCAGCGTGTTGCGCTGTCGCCGGGCGATCAGGGCGGCGGCGACGACGGTTTTCCCGAAGGCGGTCGTCGCGGCGAGCACGCCGGTGTCGTGCGCGGCGAGCGCGTCCAGAGCCGCTGCCTGGCCGGCGTGCAGTTGGCCCACGAACCGCACGCCGGCGGGCAGAGGGGTGCCGTCCACGCGATGGTCCTCGAGCTCGGCGCCGATGCCGAGCGAGCTCAGCAGCGTCAGGACCTCGTCGAGGCATCCCCGTGGCAGGCCGATATGGCGCGCGCTGACGTCGGCGCAGGAGATGATTCGCGGCTTGCCAAAGGTCGGCTGCCGCATCGCCTGGGCGCGGTAGAAGTCCGGGTTCTGGAACGCCGCGAGGCGAATCAGGCGCACGACGAGCGCGGCCGGCAGGACGGTGCGGTCGATGTAGAGCTGGTCGGCGAGCACCACCCGGACCGAGGCCGGCAGCGGATCGGCAAGCGGTGGCGGATCGCACCGACGAGACGGGGTCAGGTGCCACGGCTCATCGGCCGTGTCGTCCTCGACCGGCAGCCGGACGCCGCCGAACAGGCCGTCGCCGCTGTCGGCGTCCCGCAGTCGCACCGCGACATCCACCGGGTCCATGCGCCGGATCGCGGCGAGGACGGCCCATTGATCGTCATATGGGCGGAGATCGTCATCGACGAACACGCTGTTGCCACGGGACCGCGCCTGGCGCTGCAACGGCAGCGCGATGAGGTTGCCGAAGCCACCGGCCGGCATGGTGTCCTGGTTCGGGAAGAACCGGTCATACGAGGAAAAGCGGATGTCCGGGCGGCGCTCCATGGTGCGGGTGACCAGCCAGGCACCGAGCCGCCGCGCCTCGCGGGCCGGGATCGGCGCGGCAAAGAAAATCCACACATGGCCACCCTCGCCGGACCGGGACCGCTCCAGAGCGGCTGGCACGCCTTCCGAGCGGCATGTTTGCAGGAACGCGAGTGCGTCCGGCGCCCAGGCCTCGCCGTCGAAGTCGGCGGCAAGGAACCAGCAGGTTTCATCGGGCAGCAGCGGATAGACCCCCATGACGAAACCGCCGGCCTCGCCCGCTCGTGCCGCTCCGCGGCCGCCGAGATGGCGCGCGATCACCGCGTCGGAAACGGGAACAAAAGCCTGGTTCGGGCAGGCGCCGCACTTCACCTGCGGCTTGCCGCAAATCCCGCGGGCCCATTCATGGGCGCAGGCCGGCGCGTAGCCGGAGCGCTGCGTCCGTACGTTCTCCCAGCGGACCGGGAAGACATCCGCCCGACCGGCGAACAGGCACCGGAACAGGGCGATTTTCGCGGCGGCTGGCGAGGCAGCGGTCAGGCCATCGGGGCCGATCGCAATGTTTGCCGCCGGCGACAAGGGGTTCATCGCGACGGCACGCGCGCGCTCCAGGACGGCCAGCCGGGCCGCAAGCTCCGCCTTTTCCGCCTCCAGTTTGCTCAGCCGGCTCCGGATCAGGGCAATTTCCGGCTCGTGATCCGTGTTATTCATCAGCCCGTCACTCCGGTCCACAACCATTGTCTGTTGATGAGAGCGAGCTGCTGCTGTGCATGCGCTGGATTCTATGTGCGCAGGCCACCTCCGGTTTCCCGAGGCGTTTTCGGCACCGGAGTTCGGAGGGATGGCGCTCGCCACGCCGCAAGACGACGGCCTCCAACATTGGGCCATGTCAGGGTCAGGCCGCCGCTTCGACAGCCCGAGCAGACGCGATCTCAATCGGGCCGAAATGTACCTCCTGGGCCAGCGACGTTTCCTCCATCCGCGCCAGCTCCAGGGCGGCCACGAAGGTCGACGCAATAGCCGAGCGCGCAATGAGCGGCTTCGATCGCGCTTCTTCGGGCACACTGGGCAGGAAGACCTCGAACACCCCCACGCCCTCTGCTTCGCCCAGAAGCTTGCGCATGCGGTCGATCGCCTCGGGCACAAGGTAGAGATCCGGGATGGCGGGCCGGTAGACTGGCTCCTCGTGCGCGGACTCCCCTGCCCTGCCCCGCAGCACGGCGAGGCAGGCCTCCATCAGCCGCATGTAGGACGCGACGCGGGGATCCCGCCCTTGGCGCGCCCGCGTGAACACGTCGCGCCCGAGAAGCGGCCGCGCCTCCAGCCAGGCCGCCGCGGCTTTCACAAACTGCAGATCCCGCAACCGCGCCAGCTCGCGCGCGGCGTCCTGCTCGGCTTCCTCGGCCGCCTCTGGATCGGCCGCGAACAGCAGCCGCGACCGCAGCACCAGCAGCCGGGTCGCCAGCACCAGCCACTCGGCCCGGCGCTCGATCGGCACGTGTTTCTCGTAGCACGCTAGCGCATCGACGAACTGGTCAATGAGCGCGTTGATCGAGATGCGGCCGAGGTCGATACGCGCGCGCTCGGCGAGGTCGAGCAGCAGCTCGAGCGGGCCGTCGAAGCCGTCGAGATGCAGTTCGGGCGAGGCGGGCACGCGCGGCAGCGCGTCCCAATCGTCCCAGAGTGGGTCCGGGCCGCCGGGAGGTGATGCGACGTCGAGGGCGGAGTCAGCCATCATCATAGCGGGGCGTGATCGCGAAGACGAGCTTCGGCCAGTCCCGGCGCAGCCGCAGGATCGCCTGCCAGGGAGTCCAGTCCGCCGAATAGAATTCGATGACAATGCGCCCGGTCCGGCGGAGACGCTTATCGGCGTTTTCCTCGGTCATGCGGACGTGGCGCAGCGGCTGGGTCGTGCCCCAGTGCGTGCGCAGCCAGGCCTGGGCGGCGGGGTCGTCGTCCCCCAGCGCGAGGATCGCGTTGGGCACAGGGATGAGCCGGTGCAGGTCGAGCGGGCAGGTGCCCGGCCCTGCCCAGTGCGCCAGCACGCGGTCGTGGCGGGCGGCGATGATCTCGCGCAGTTCCCGCGCCAGCGCCCGCGCGTCGGCGCCCTCGGTCGCCATCGGCGCGAACAGCCGCGCTTCTTCGGCGTCCAGGTCGAGATGCCAGGGTACGGCGCCGGTGCCCCTGGCCGCCGCCCGGAATTTCTGGACCTCCGCTGCCGGCCCGCTGACGGTGAGCACGTTGCGCACCCAGTCGGTTGTAAATGGGATGCAAGGGCCTCCGGGCCCTTGCCGGGTCCGGGCGGAGCCCGGCCTTTCTTTCTCTCCTTCGCTCACAGATCGAGCAACCGCGCCGGATTGTCGGCGGTGATGCGGGCGCGCCTTCGGTAGCCACGCATCGTCGAGAGATCGCCGTGGCGGGTGTGGGCCGCGACCTGCTCGTCGGGCGCGCCGGCGAGATAGGCTTCGGTAATTAGCCCGGCGCGCAGGCCGTGCGGCGAGAGGCGCTCGCTCGGGTGGACGGTGAGGTTGGCCAGCGCCGCGCGGCGCAGCAGGATGATTCTGACGCCGCCGGGGCTGAGCCGGTCCTCGAGGGTGCCGTGGCGAGTGATGCCGCGGAACACCGGCCCGCGCCGAATCTTTGCGCGCGATAGCCAAATCTCCAGCGCGCGGACGGGACAGGTGTCGCGCACCGCGCCGGTGTCCTCGCCGCGCATGCGCGGCAGGGTGACGTCGGCCCCCTTGCCTTCCTGGTCGCGTTTGCTGCGCGGAATGCGGATGGTGACGCCGTTCGCGTCGAAGCGCAGATGGGCGTGGTCGATGGCGACCAGTTCCGAGCGGCGGAACGCACCGGCGAAGCCGACCAGTAGCAGCGCACGGTCACGGATGCCGGCCAGATCGCTCGGGCAGGTGGCGATCAGTTGCTTGATCTCGACGGAGGTCAGCGCGGCCGCGGGGCGCACCGGCCTGGGGTGGGCGCGGCGTATGCCGCTCAAGGTTTCGCAGATGACGGGGTGAGCGGCAGTGAACAGAATCCCGCGGCGGCGATGGTGCCAGGCAATGGCGGCGACCCGGCGGCCGAGGGCACTGCTTCCGTGCGTGGCGGCCAGGGTCGCGAGCCAGGCGGCAACCAGCACCGGATTGACCGGCAGGTCGCTTGGGTCGGCACCGTTGCCGCGGCACCACGTGGAAAACTCGGCCCAGTCGCGCAGGCAGGCGGATCGGGTCGCGTCGGAGATGGCGTCGCCGGCGTAATCGGCGGCGGCGGCGACGGCCTCGCACAGCGGACCCTCGAGCAGCGCCTGCAGCGCCGCCGAGGGCGGATGGGCGCGCGCCAGGCGTTTCACCAGCGCGAGCGCTTGGTTGGGCGTGACGGGCGCCGCTGCGTCCGCTTGGGCCGATGGCAGGAGCTCGCCGATCGCCGGGGGCAGCGACGCGGGCGGGTTGACCTCGTCGGGTCGATCATCCATGCGCGCGATCCTTTCCGGAGGCCCGGTGGGTGCCTATGATAACTGCATGGACAACGTGACCCTGCCCCCGGAGCTGGAGCGCTTCGCGACCGAGGCAATAGCCGCCGGCCGCTATCGCGACATGGACGAGCTGCTGCGCACCGGGGTGGGCCTGCTCCAGCGCCTTGAGGAAGAGCGGCGCGGGTTCGTGGCGTCCTTGCAGGGGGCTGAGGCCGAGGCCGACCGGGTGGGATGCGTGTCGCTGGAGCGGGTGGATGCCGGTATGCGCCAAGCGATCCGCGCCGCAGCCAAGCGGAGCGCGTGACCCCCGATTTCCTGGCGCCATCGGCGGAGGCCGATCTCTACGAGGCAGTGACCTGGCTGGCGCGCGAGAACGAGGCAGCTGCAGATGCGTTGCGGGAGGCCGCGTTGCGCAGCATGCGGCGGATTGTGGAGCGTCCGCTGCTCGGCCGCCTGCACCCGGAACTCGCGCCTCCACCTTATCGATTCTGGCGGATCGCCAATTTTCCCTATCTGATCGTCTACAACGCGGCGCGCACGCCGCCCTTGGTGCTGCGCGTTCTGCACATGAGCCGCGACCTACCGCCATTGCTCGCGGGTCTGGCTGACCTGCCGGAGCGGGAACCGCCGGCGCGATAGCCGGCGGCCGACAACGCCGGAATTCGGCGGAGCGATGGCAAGCGATTGATTGCGAACCATTTTTCCGCGCCTCTCCTGCCCCTGCCCCGCTGCTGCGCCCGCCATGTTCGCCTCGTCCGCAAGCCCTCTCCGCACCCTGCCACTGGTCCCCAATTGTGGCAATGAGCGTTATGTCCTGATTAACTGTCGGAAATGGGGATTTTGGCGAGTCAAAGGGACGCAGAACCGCACCACGGCGGCCGCGTCTCCCCCTTTCGCCGCCCATCGGCAGGCCGTGGCGGCGGGCCTTCGGCCTGTCCAGGCGCATCACCGTGTTCGGGACACGCTTCGGCCGCACCCGGATGGATG
>JAJZVE010000277.1 GCA_021845835.1 Pseudomonadota bacterium
CGGTTTTAGGAGAAATGAGATGCCTTTGGCCACGGATTTTCTCAACGCTTTCGTTGCGGCATACAACCAGGCTCGCGGACTGCACGATGACGCACAGTGGCAAGAGATCTGGGGCGATTTCAGCCGGTTCTCGAATTTCATGCTTTACAATGATGATTCCGTCATCAGACGAGTCCCTCAGCGTATGAATTTGCGGCTCCATCCCGGCGAGCCCATGCGTTTCGATGCGGTTTTCACAGGTGTTGCCAATATCTGGAGCTGGTTTCCGCCTGTCGTTGTCGTTGAACACGAAAATAATCCAAACGGGTTTCACAGAGAAATCCAGAAACTCTTGTCGCTGCGCGCCAAACTGAAGGTCGGCATCACCTATTTCATGATCGGGGACCGTGGTACTGCGGATAAGTTGGGCAATAACTTGGTCAGATCGATTGCAGCCTTACATAATCAAGCACAACAAAATATACCAGAAGACCCTGGTGCGGAATATCTTTTTATTTTGGGGGTCGAGAATCCCGCGCGGACGCTTGAGTGGCGTGCGCTGCAATTCCATGCCGGTGCTGACGATATCGCCACGCGAACGTTCCAACCCGCGTGACCTGAGCCCCTGAAATTCCTCTGAATTTGAGTAGAGTCCGCCCGAATAGGAGGCGGAGATGAAGGGATCGCGTTTTACCGAGGAGCAGATCATCGGGATCCTGCGCGAGCAGGAGGCGGGAGCGAAGACGGCGGATGTGTGCCGCGAGCACGCTCTCACCGGCGGCGGGAAATCGGCGGCGTTTGGCGTTCGCAGTTTTATACCGAACTGGCGTCCCGTACGGGATTCGAACCCGTGTTACCAACGTGAAAGAATGGTAACGGCCGTCCGGTAGCGTTCCGCTGGGTTCAAAGGCGCCAGAGTTTCCTTGATATTCTGTCCTGGCATGTCCCGATTCGTTCGGCTATGTTCATGCCGTATAGATAGTTTGCGGCATAAGGACGCGCCACCATGCCCCGCAAGGTGAGAGATGATCGGCTGGATTCCCGCTCGGCCCGGCTTCGGCTTTCGCCCCGGCGCGAGCCTTATTTCCGCTCGATCCAGCAAGGCCACGCGATCGGGTATCGCCGGCTTGGCGGGGGCAAGGCCGGCACCTGGATAGCGCGCTACTATGACCGCGACGCGGTGCCGATGCGCCGCTATCTCGCGATCGGCTCGGCTGACGACTTTCTCGATGCCGATGGCGTCACCACGTTTTCCTTCGCGCAGGCGCAAGAAAAGGCCCGCGCCTGGTTCGCCGAGATCGCGCGCGGCGTGCGAGTTGCCCCGCCCGAGCGGTTCACCGTCGCGGATGCCGTGCGGCATTATCTCGACGATTACACTGCGCGGGGCGGCAAGGCTCGCCGCGAGGTGGAGATCACCCTTGCCGCGCATGTTCTGCCGCGCCTGGGCAATCGGCAGGTGGCTTCGCTCACGCCCGCCGTCATCCGCGCCTGGCATCGCGATCTCGCTCTCGCCCCGGCCCGGTTGCGCGGCGGCGCGCGGCGCGTTGTCGCTGCTGACGATACCGAGGGGCGGCGGGCGCGGCGCAGCACCGCCAACAACGTCCTGACACTGCTCAAGGCGGTGCTCAACCTCGCCTATCGCGAGGGGCGCGCGGCGAGCGATGACGCCTGGCGCCGTGTGCGCCCGTTCCCGAACACGGCGGCGGCGCGCGTGCGCTACCTGACGGACGATGAGGCGCGGCGCCTGATGAACGCCTGCCCGCCTGATCTCCGCGCGCTGGTGACGGCGGCGCTGCTCACCGGCTGCCGCTATCAGGAACTTGCGCGCCTGCGGCCGGCTGATCTCGATCTCAAGGCTGGCGTGCTGACGGTGGCGATCGCCAAGGCCGGCATCGCGCGGCATGTCGTGCTCACCGATGAGGCGATTGCGTTCTTTGAGCGCCAGGCCGCCGGCAAGGCGCGCGATGCCATCCTATTGCCCCGCGCCGATGGCCAACCATGGGCGAAATCCGATCAATTCCGCCCCCTGCAAGCCGCTTGTGTCGCGGCCGGTATCGCGCCGGCGATCGGCTTTCATATCCTGCGGCACACACACGCGAGCCGCCTGGCGATGGCAGGCGCACCGATGGCGGTGATCGCGGCCCAGCTTGGCCATGCCAGCGCCGCGATTACGGCAAAGCATTATGCGCATCTCTCGCCGGGATATGTTGCGGACACGATCCGGGCCGCTTTCCAGCCGCTCGGTATCGCTGCCGATGAGAGCGTGAAGCCATTGCGCCGCGCCAGCCGCCACGGGGGCAGCCATGGCAAAGCCTGATGCGGCGGATATCCCGGACCATGAGCATTGTGAGACGGATCACGCCGCCGATACCGCCCGCCTGCTCGCTGAGATCGAATTGGCCGCCAGGCGCCTGGCTGAGATCGCCAAGGATGACGCCGAGCGGGAAGTGAATCGTCACCTTGCCATCATCGCGGCCGGGCGGCGCTGGCGATGATGCGTTACCTCTCGCCCGCAGGCGCTTCCTCGAGCCGCCCGAGCCATTGCTTGATCGCGTCATTGGCCCGCCGCTGCCAGCCCGGCCCGGTGGCTCGAAGCCGGGTGAGCACGTCATCATCAAGCCGCAAGGTGACAAGCCGCTTGGGCGAGGGGGAGGGCGGCCGGCCGCGCCGCACCAGCTTCTCGCCGTCCCGGACCTCGGCGCGCGCGAAGAAGGCTTCGGTTAATTCCGGCGCGTCATCAGGATCAATCCATGTGCCGTTGCCAGCGTTTCGCTTCCTGAGCATGGGCATACCTCATCGAAATCACTCGCCGCGCGCCAAGGCGTGGCGTCCACACGATCACCACCAGCCGATCGCCGAGATATCCCGCCGTGATGAACCGGGCTTCGCCATAATCCCGCCGATCATCCGGCGCGATGGCATGGCGACCGGCGAACACCTTGGCGGCATCCCGGAAATCAAGACCGCGCCGGGCGAGCGTGGCGTGGCGCTTGGCCGGATCGAAGGTGATGCGCACGGGGTTTATGTAACTACGGAAAATAGCGGCCGCAAGGGAGAAATCCCGCGCCGCTGAAACGAGGCCGCGCCGGCCGGCTGCCGGCATAGAGCGGGCCGGGTGGCGTCATCACCGCCAGCACCGGCCCTGAGCAACCCAAGGAGTCACGCCATGGGAAAGCCTGACCGCACACATACCGCCGCCCCGCGCAAGCGCAAGGCCAGGATAACCGCCGACGAAGTGCGCGGCGCTTTCACATCGGCCGCGCCGGGGCTGAATCCGCCATGCGCCGAAATATGCACCGCGATCGCCCGCCTCCTGAATTTCGTTCGCGAAACCGAAGATGGCTGGCGGGCCGCTCCGTCGCCGCTCGCGACGGATTACGCCGCCGTACGAGACGCGATCCGCAAAATTTCCCAGAGCTTGCCGAGGATTCTCAAAGGATACGAATCGCAAGTCGCCTTAAATACACGACCAGCCGACGCACTCCGCGCTCTCCTGGTGGCTGCCGAGCGGGTCGCGAAAAACTGGCCCTCTCTCGACGGCATGAGCCGAAGGACGGACCACCGCGCCAAAATCGCCAACATCGCCGAGCAGCTTTGGATTCTCGCCGCCCAGGACTGGCAGCGGGCAAACCCGGGCGTCTGCATCGGCAACCCATCGACCGGCGAAGGCCGCGCGGCGAAGGCACTGGCCGCGCTGCTCGGGTTCATCGGCTGGGGAGCCTCCCATGATGCGATCGCGAAAGTTTTTGCGCGCAAAATCAAGAAAAAAGCCGGCCGCTGAATTAGGGACCAATCGCTTTAGGAAGTTGTCTCTAGTGGAAGACCTTTGTGTCCGGCGAAAATTAGCGGCGCGCCACAAAGTTTGTTGGCGTTTGGCAACCCCATGAGGAGTTTTCCGGATGGAACCTTCGCTTCGCTTTGCGATGACGATCGCCGAGGCGGTCTCCGCCTCCGGCTTGAGCCGGACCAAAATTTACGAACTCGCAACGAACGGGCGCCTCACGATACGGAAATGCGGGAAGCGTTCGCTTATCGCAACGGAAGATCTGCGCGCGCTGATCGAGAACCTACCCCAAGCGCCCATCCGCTGCCGGAGCCTGACGAAGCCGGCGGCCGATGCCGCGTAACCCATTAAAACCCATAGAGAAAAGGCCGCTCGACGTGTCACCGTCGGCGGCCTGAAGGCAAAAAATGCGATGACATTTTCATACCCCACCGCCGCTCCGACCGCAAATGAAATCGCGCAACGCCTCGGCCTGCACCGCGCCGGCCGTGGTTGGCGAGGCAGATGTCCAATATGTAAATATAAACAGTCGGTTGTGCTTGACGTGAAGGACGGCCGGCCGGTCATTTGGTGCGCAAGTTGCAACGATAGCGCCGGCCTTGCCGCCGCCTTGCGTGCCGCCGCCGGTGGCGTGCTGCCAGCGCATCGACCCGAGCGCCTCCCGCGTCTCGATCGCGCCGATCCCGCGTCCCGCATCGCGCGCGCCGAGGCGATCTGGCGTGGCGCCTCGCCGATCGAGCCCGGCTCGCCGGCGGGCAAGTATTGGGAAATGCGCCGCATCGCGAACGTTGCATCATCGCCCGCGCTTCGCTGGCGTTCGGACGTGCCGCACCCGAGCGGCGGCCGACGCATCGCGCTGATCGCCGCGATCACCGGCGCGGATGGCGATTTTGTAGGTATTCAAAGAATTTTCCTGAAACTTGACGGCGCGAAAGCCGATGTTGAGCCGGTCAAAGCGAGCCTCGGGCCGATCGCCGGCGGCGCGGTCAGATTGCAAAGCACGAGCGATACGCTGGTGATCGGCGAAGGCATCGAGTCCGCCGCCGCCGCTGGTGCGCTGCTCGAGTTGCCGGCATGGTCGGCCATTTCCGCCGGAAATCTTGCGCGATCGCTGATCCTGCCGCCGGGAATCCGCGCCATCGTCATCGCCGCCGATCACGACGCGCCCGGCTTGCGTGCCGCCGAGGAAGCGGGGCTTCGTTGGCGTGATGAGGGGCGCAGCGTAAGAATCATTCGCGCGGCTCGACCCGGCACGGACGCGGCCGACGTGATCGGGGGGCGGCGCCATGAGCCCTCGTGACGACGTGCCCCCCGGCTTTGAGCCCCATATCGAAGCCGGCCCCGAGCGGCGGCCACTATACCGCGAGACCCCGCCCGCGGCGCCATTCCCGACCGAAGCCCTCGGCGCACTGCGTCCCGCTGCTGATGCAATTTGTTCGCTCACCCAAGCGCCGCCAGCGCTATGCGCGCAAAGCGTCTTGGCAGCCGCCAGCCTCGCCGCTTGCCCGCATTTTGATGTTGCCCTGCCGCAAGGCGTGGTGAAGCCCACCGCCATGCTGTTTGTCTCGATCGCATCCTCTGGCGAGCGCAAGACGGCCGTCGATGGCTTCGCCGTAGCGCCGATCCGCACCCGTGAGGGGGAGCTTGCGGCGCTCGATGAGGGTGCGAGGAAGCAATACTGGGCTGACCGCGAGGCTTGGTCAGCCGCCACGGCGGCGGTCAGGAAATTGGCGAATAAGCTCAGCCGCGCTGATCTTCGTGAACGGCTCGCCGAGATCGGCCCCGAACCGAAGCCGCCGCCGCTGCCGATGTTGCTGATCGCTGATCCGACGCCGGAAGGCATCGCGATGGCGCTTGCGGATGGGCGGCCGTTCGGCGGGTTGTTCACCGACGAGGGCGGAACGCTGGTCGGCGGTCATTCGTTCTCTGACGAATCCCGGATGCGCACCGGGGCGCTCTTAAACGGTCTATGGGACGGAGCACCGATCCGCCGCCTCCGTGTGTTGACCGGACACAGATATGCTCCCGGCCGGCGTCTTGCCGGTCATCTCATGATGCAAGAGTGCGTTGCCGATCGCCTGCTTGGCGATGAGATGCTGGCCAGCATGGGCACGTTGGCACGCCTGCTTGTGGTGGCGCCGGCGAGCGCGGCCGGCACTCGCTTGTGGCGAGAACCTGACCCCGGCGCACATGCAACGCTTCGCGATTACAACGGACGCCTGCTCGATCTGCTTCGCAAGACGCCGCGCATGGGCGATGCCGGCGCCCTCGATCCGCAGCCGCTCCCGCTTACCCATGCCGCGCGGCGTGTGATGATCGAGTTTCATGATGCTGTTGAGCGTCAACTCGCCCCCGCCGGCACGCTCGCCGCGATCCGGGCTTTCGCGAGCAAGGGGATGGAACACGCTTGCCGGCTTGCCGCCGTTTTGGCTGCCTTTGCCGATCCCGACGCCGGCGAGATCGGCGCGGATGACGCGGCCAACGGCTGCGCCTTGGCGAGGGCGCGCGGGTTGCGCCTGACCTTCGCCTAGTCGGCCGTGAATTATGCGATCTGATGCCTCTTTGGGACGGAGGGTGGTGAGTTGGCGGCGGCTGTGAGTTGGGCTAGCAGGGCGCAAAGAAGCCTGATCAG
>JAJZVE010000278.1 GCA_021845835.1 Pseudomonadota bacterium
CTGCCGGGTCGGGTCAGGCGCTGTCGGCGCCGCCGGTGCGGAACTCCAGCGCGACGCCCATCGCCGCAGCGGCGGGCACCAGCACGCGCTGCGCCGAAGCCTGCACGCCGGCGACCTCGCCCGCCTGCAGCGCCGCGGCAGCACGGTCGAGGCTGGCGGTGCGCAGCACCAGCGCCACCATCATCGCCTCGCGCCCGTCCGGCGCCGGCGCGGCGGTGCCGAAGCGGTGTGCCGCCTGCTCCGGCGCCAGCACGTCGATGCTGGCCAGACCGGCGAGCAGCCGCAGTCCGGTTGCATGCTGCACCACCGACTCCGCGCCGAACATGCGCGCGAACAACCCGGCGACCGCCTGCGGCCGCGCCGCCGCGATGATCACGCCGAGAATGCCGAGCGCCCCGTTCGCATGCCGCCGCCATGTATCGCGCCACACCAGGCCGCGCGTCTGGTGCTGGCAGAAGAACAGGCGACCGGCCGGACAGGCGTCCGGCGCCATGCGCACGACACGGAACGCGGCATCCCGCGCCCCGTCCGGCAGTGCCACGGGGCGCGAGAAGCCGAGCGGCTCCAGCACCGGCAGGCCGGCCGCGGCCAAGGCGGCATGCACATCCTCGGCCGCCTCGGTGGCAAACGCGATCGCACCGAGTCCTTGCGGGCCGGCGATCAATCCTGCGCTATTCTCCTGCCCGGGCGGAAAGCCCAGAAGTTCGAAGTAGTCGGCACCCAATATCGCCAGATGGTTGATCGAACCCAGCGTGTGCCGGCCCTGCGGCGTCAGCGCGAACCCCAACCGGCCATAGAGACCGGCGGCTTCGTCCATCCGTTCGCGCACATTCACCACGACATGATCAATCAGCGGCAGCGGCAGCAGCAGACTCATTCTTGCACATGCCTTCATCATCGGGCCGGCCCTCTTGCCCGAAGTTCATTTGTAAGTTGAGACCAATCGCCTACATCGAGGGTGGCAGCGCGGCCCTGGCCGCCTGTCCGCCTTTCGAGGCGTTCCCTTACCTGACTCCGGGCGGCGGCCTTGCGTGTCGCCGCCCGTTTTTTCATCACTGCGGGAACAGTCGCCAGCGCGCCGCCTCGTGACCCGGCGCGTAGCGCAGGTTGGTGACATCCGGATTGCGGTTGAGCAGGACGCGCGCGAACAGCGGGTGGCGCATGCTGCGCACCTCGTGCTCGACCTCGGTCAGCGTCTCGCCGTTCGCCGGATCGACGAGGCGCTGGAAACGGTACTGGTGCCGGTCGCTCTCCTCCGTGACCAGGCCGCGCGCCAGCAGCCGCCGGTGCGGGCCGGAGAAGTCGGCGAGCGAGACCTGGATGTGATGGCCATCATAGGGCGGCAGTGCCGCGTCGGTCTCGCGGTAGATCAGCGCCGTGTCGGGGCCGGCGGCGACGCGCGCGTCGCCCGCGCCGTCCATCGCGGCGAGGCCGCCGAGCACCTCCCGGTAGAAGCGCACGATCCCCGCCGCGGCGCCGCGCGGCACGTCGAAGATGACATAGGCGATGCCGAGCGCGACGGGGCCGAACGCGGGCGCCGGTGCATGGCAGCGCAGGCGGTTGCCCCAGGGGCAGATGACATCCACCGTCTCGCCGCGATCGGCGATCGCGAACTGCGTGGCGCGCAGCTTCTGGCCGATGCGCCGCAACCGCTGGCGCAGCGCGTCGAGATCGGGCAGCACCAGGCCGACGACGCCGCGCGTCACCTGCGCCGGCCCGGTCGGCAGATGGAACTGCGACGTGCCGACGTTGATCCACATGTTGTCGGTGCCGGTCATCAGATAGGGATCGCGCGTCAGCCCGAGACCGGAGACGTAGAACAGCGTCGCCAGATGCTGATCGGGAACGCGCGTGTTGACGTGCCCGAATTCGACGATGTTGCCGACGTCCTCACTGGTGCGGTCATAGGCCGGCGCGACCGGCCGCGGCTGGTCCATCGGCAGTCCTCCGTCCGGTTCAGCGGTCCGTCCAGCAGGGCGGGCGCCTGGCCAGGAATGCGTCGATGCCCTCGGCGGCGTCCGCTGCCATCATGTTGCGCGTCATCGCCTCGGCGGCGTAGCGGTAGGCGGCGTCCAGCTCCATCTCGGCCTGACGGTAGAACGCTTCCTTGCCGATGGCGAGGGTCAGCGCGCTTTTGCCGGCGATCTGGGCGGCGAGCGCGGTCACGGCCGCGTCAAGTGCGTCCGGCGCGACGATGCGGTTGACCAGACCGATCTCGCGCGCGCGGGCGGCGTCGATCAGGTCGCCGGTGAGCAGCATCTCCATCGCCGCCTTGCGTGGCACCGCGCGCGACAGCGCCACCATCGGCGTCGAGCAGAACAGGCCGATATTGACGCCGGGGGTGGCGAAGCGCGCGTCGGCAGCGGCGACCGCGAGGTCACAACTGGCGACCAACTGGCAGCCGGCGGCGGTGGCGATGCCGTGGACGCGCGCGATCACCGGCTTGGGCAGCCGCACGATGCGCGTCATCAGCGCCGCGCACTGCGCGAACAGCGCCGCCATCGCATCCTCGGCCGGGTTGGCGCGCATCTCGCGCAGATCGTGCCCGGCGCAGAACGCGGGGCCGGCGCCGCCGATCACGACCACGCGCACCGCCGGGTCGGCGGCCACATCATCGAGCGCCTGCGCCAGCGCCGTCATCAGCGCGACCGAGAGCGCGTTGCGCGCGGCCGGACGATTGAGCGTGAGCCAGGCGACGCCTGCGTCGGTGCGGCGCAGCAGCGGCGCGGTCTCGATCGGTGTCTGGACGTTCATGGCGGCCTCCGTTCCCTGCACCCATGCTCGCCTTTTCCGGCGCGGGATCAAGTCCTGCCGGCGTCGCCCCCGCTTGTGCGCAGGGCAGGCGCATCGCTAGGCTTGGCGTCGCGTCTCTCCGGGGGAACCATCGCGATGCAGTCGCATTTGTTCGGCCGCATGCCGGACGGCACGCCGGTCCATGCGTTCACGCTGCGCGACCCCGGCGGGCTGACCGCGACCGTGATCCAGTACGGCGCGCGGCTGGCGGCGCTGGAGGTGCCGGTCGCGGCCGGCGCGCGCAACGTGACGCTGGGCTTCGAGTCGCTCGATCCGTATCTGGCCGACGGCGCGCATCTCGGCGCCATCGCCGGCCGCTACGCCAACCGCATCGCCGGCGGCCGGTTTTCGCTCGACGGGCACGATCATGCCCTCTCGGTCAACAACGGCGGCAACACGCTGCACGGCGGCGCGGTCGGTTTCGCGCACGTGGTCTGGCAGGCCGAGCCGGAAGGGGAGACGCTGCTGCTCAGCCATGTCAGCCCGGATGGCGACCAGGGGTTTCCGGGCCGGCTCACCGTGCAGGTGCGCTACCGGCTGCAGGGCGGCGACCTGATCATCGACAGTGCCGCGACGACGGACGCGCCGACAGTGCTGAACCTGACCAGCCACGCCTATTTCAACCTCGCCGGCGCCGGCACGATCATGGACCACAGGATCAGCATCGCCGCCGACCGTTTCCTGCCGGTGCGGGCGGACCTGATCCCGACCGGCGAGCTCCGGCCGGTCGCGGGCACGCCGTTCGACCTGCGCCAGCCGGTGCGCATCGGCGAGCGGATCGACGCCGGCGACGCGCAGTTGCGCCTCGGCGGCGGCTTCGACCATTGCTTCGTGCTGGCCGACGCGCCGCACCCCACCGCCCATCCGGCGGCGCGGCTGGCGGCGGAAGGCATCGTCATGGAGGTGCTGACCACCGAACCGGCGCTGCAGTTCTACAGCGGCAATTTCCTCTCCGGCCAGCCCTTCGCCTGGCGCACCGGCCTGTGCCTGGAGACACAGCATTTCCCCGACAGCCCGCACCACCCGGAATTCCCCTCGACGGTGCTGCGTCCCGGCGAGAGCTTCTGGTCGCGCACCGTGTACCGCTTCAGCGCCGACTGAGCACCAGCGCGGCCAGCGTCACCACGTAGGGCGCGATGTCGGTGAGCTGGCTGGGCAGGCCGCGGCCCTGCAGCTGCAGCCCGACCGCGTCGGCAAAGCCGAACAGCGCGCAGGCGAGCGCCGCATGCAGCGGGTTGTTGCGCCCCAGCATCACCGCGACGACCGCGATCCAGCCGCGCCCGGCGCTCATGTCCTCGGAAAAGACGCTGATGGTGCCGAGCGCGAGCTGCGCGCCGGCCAGCCCGGTCAGCGCCCCGGCCCCCAGCACCGTCGCGACCCGGTAGCGTCGCACGCCGACGCCGAGCGTCGCCGCCGCTTCCGGCGCCTCGCCGACGCCGCGCAGCCGCAGCCCCGCCGGGGTGCGGAACAGCGCCACGCCGATGACCGCGACCAGCGCCCAGGCGAGCCAGGTCAGCGCCGTCTGGCCGGAGAACAGCGCGGCCAGGAACGGCATGCCCGCGAGCGCGGGAAGGCGCAGCGGCGGCAGGCCGACGATGCCGGGATCGTCGAACGTGCCGCTGACGCCGAACATCTGGCGCAGCAGATACGCGGTCAGGCCCGAGGCGAGCAGGTTCATGCCGATGCCGATCACGATCGCATCGCCGCGCAGCACGGTGCTGCCATAGGCCAGGATCAGCGCGAACAGCATTGCCGCGACGGCGCCCGCCGCCACGCCGGCGAGCGCGCTGTGGGCAAAGAAGCTGCCGGCGACGCCGGCGAAGGCGCCGACCAGCATCTGCCCTTCCAGCGCGATGTTGAACACGCCGGCCTGCCCGCACAGCGCCCCGGCCAGCGCGGCGAGCAGGATCGGCGTGATCGCCTGCACCGCCGAATGCACGAGGAAGGGCGAGACGAAGCCGCTCACGCCCGCCGCCGGTCGAGGCCGTGGCGCGCCGCCAGCAGCAGGATCACCAGCGCCTGCAGCACCATCGCCAGCACCCGCGGCACCGCGGTCTGGCGCTGCATGGCGAAGGCGCCGGTCTGCAGGGCGGCGAAGAACAGCCCGCCGGCGATCGCACCGGCCGGCTCGCCGCCCGCCAGCAGCGCCGCCATCAGCCCCGACCAGGTGTAGCCCGGCGACAGCAGCGCGCCGTCGGTGAAGCGGTACTGCGACCCGAGCACCAGCAGCGCACCCACCATCCCCGCCACCGCCCCGCTCGCCGCCATCGCCGCCACCGCCTGCCGGCCGAGCCGCACGCCACCGTAGCCGGCGAAGCGCGGGTTGAGGCCGCGCAGGCGCAGTTCGTAGCCCACGACCATGCGCCGATCGACGAACACCGCCAGCACCGCCACCGCCAGCATGGCAAACGCGCCGACATCCAGCACGTCGCCGAGCGGCGGCAGGCGCGCCTGCGGCGGGATCATGACCGTCTGCGGCAGCCCGCTGGATCGGTCGCGCAGCGGGAAGCCGACCAGCCAGGAGGCGAAGCCGATCATCGGGTAGCTCAGCAGCAGGCTGGAGATCAGCATCGGGATGCCGTGCCGCACCTCGCCCCAGGCGGCCAGCGCGGCATAGGCCGCCGCGGCCAGCACGGCGAGCGCGAGCGCCAGCGGGATCGCGACCCAGCCCGGCGCGGGCACCACCAGCGGCACCAGCGCCGCCACCAGCCCGCCCGCCACCAGTTGCCCGTCGCCGCCCAGATTGACCATGCCGCCGCGCAGCGGGATGGCGGCGGCCAGCGTCATGCCGACCAGCGGCACCGCCCAGTTCAGCGTGTTGGGCAGGTTGTCCCAGGCGAGCGCGCCGACGGCGATCTGCGCATAGGCCGTCAGCGGGTCGGCCCCGGACGCGACGACCAGCAGCGCGCCCAGCAGCAGCGCCAGCACGACCGCCGGCACCACGGAGGGGACGCGAAGGCGCCGCGCCGCACTCATGCCGCCTCGGCGCGCCGTCCCGCCATCAGCGCCCCCAGCGTCTCCCCGTCGGCCGCTGCGCCGGCACGTTCGGCGATGATGCGGCCGTCGAACATCACCAGCACCCGGTCGCTGAGCGCCAGAATCTCCGACAGCTCGGCCGACACCAGCAGCACCGCCCGCCCGGCCGCGCGCTCCGCCGCCAGTTGCGCATGAATGAACTCGGTCGCGCCGACGTCGACACCACGCGTCGGCTGCTCGGCGATCAGCACTGGCGCGGCGTGCGCGAGTTCCCGTGCCACCACCAGCTTCTGCAGGTTGCCGCCGGACAGCGTGCCGGCCGGCAGGCGCGCGTCGGCGATGCGGATGTCGAAGCGCGCGATCAGCGCCCGCGCCCATTCCCGCAGCGCCGCCGCATCGAGCAGCCGGCCGCGCGCAATCGGCGAACGGCGGTGGAAGCCCATCGCCAGATTGTCGGCAACACTGGCGGCGGCGGCGGTGCCGACCGCGGCGCGATCCTCCGGCACATAGGCAAGGCCGGCGGCCCGATGCCCCGCCGTGTCGGCCGCGGTCACGTCGCGCCCGTTGACGCGCACCTGCCCGGCATCCGGCCGGCGCAGCCCGACCAGCGCCGCC
>JAJZVE010000279.1 GCA_021845835.1 Pseudomonadota bacterium
CATCCGGCCGCAATCGTGCATCGTGACGTAGCGATCGATCTGCACCTTGCCGGTCACCGGGTCCACCTCGACGCCGCAGTAGTCGAAGATGAAGCCGTGACAGAGGGATGAGTTGATCTCATCCGCCTCGGTCGGCGCGGTCAGTTGCGGCGGCGTCCAGAACACGGTCTCGCGCAGCGTTTCGCCGGCATCGTCGGGCAGCGCGGCCGGCGACCAGTGGGCGGTCGAGGCGATGCGCGCGAAGGGCAGCGCCGCCTCCGGGTTGCCGCGCGCAGCGATGCGCCCGCCGGCGAAGACCAGGTCCTCGGCCCGCACATTGAGCTGGCCGGCGGCAACGCGGGCAAGCCGGTCGCGCAGCCGCACCGCGGCGAGATGGGCAGCGCCAGCAACGGCGGGCGCGAAGCGGCTGGAGTAGTTGCCGGACGCGATTGACCAGGCATCCTTCGCCGTGTCCAGTTCGGTGACGACCCGGATATCGTCCGGCGAAAGGCCGAACACATCGGCCACCACCTGGGCCAGTACGGTGCGGTGGCCCTGGCCCTGCGGCGCCGATGCCACCTGCACCGTGACCGACCCGACCGGATCGAACGCGATCGTGGCCGTCGCCTGGGCGCCGTTCTTCGGCCCGGCCCTGCGTCGCTCGGCAGCGGTCAGGACCGTGGTGATGTAGCCCATGTTGGAGACGCTCGGCTCGACCACGGCGGAATAGCCGATGCCGTAGCGCCGCCCGTCCGCCCGCGCCGCGTCACGGCGACGCTGCAGATCGGCCAGCCGGCCATCCCGGACGGCTACGTCGAGCGCGCGCGTGTAGTCGCCGGAATCGTAGCAGGCGCCGGTCGCGGTGTGGTACGGAAAGGCGTCGGTCGCGATCAGGTTGCGGCGGATCACGTCGAGCGGATCGCGACCCAGCTCGATTGCGATTCGCTGCATCAGGCGTTCGAGCGGATAATAGACCTGCGGACCGCCGAAGCCGCGCACCAGCCCGGTCGGCGTTTTGTTGGTCAGGACCACGCGGTTGCGCACGCGCACGTGGCGGACATCGTACGCTCCGGTGAGATTGCCGTGCATGCGATAGAGGGTCGCGGGCTCCGGCGCACGCAGATAGGCGCCGCAATCGTCCATCTGGTCCCAGTCGAGCGCCATGACGCGACCGTCCGCGGCCACCGCTGCGGAGAGCGTGGTGACGCGGTTCGTCGCCGAAACCGCGGCCGTGAGGTGCTCCAGCCGGTCCTCGATCCACTTGACGGGGCGGCCGACAAGACGGGCCGCGGCGGCGACCAGCACGACGTAGGGGGCGACCCCCTGTTTCACGCCGAAGCTGCCGCCGGAATCAGGCGGCAGGCGCAATCGCAGCCGATTGCCCGGTACTTTCAGCGCCCGCGCAAGGACCGCATGAATGCTGAACGGCCCCTGAAAATTGGCAAGAACGTCATAGGCGTCGGCGTGCGGGTCGTACTCCGCGACGACGCCGTATGTCTCGATCGGCGAACCGGTGTTGCGGGGATAATGGCTTGTCACCGAGACGCGCCGCGCCGCTGCCGCGAACGCCGCATCGGGGTCGCCGTAGCTGAAGTGCCGGTCGCTCACCAGATTGCTGCCGAGCGCGTCGTGCAGCACGGGCGCGTTCGCGTCGAGCGCGGCGACCGGGTCCACGATGGCCGGGCGCGGACGGTAGGCGACCTCGATCAGGTCGAGCGCGTCCTCGGCGCAGTAGCGGTCAACGGCGATCACGATCGCGACCGGCTCGCCGACATAGCGGACGCGGTCGGTTGCGATCGGGCGGGCGTCGATCGGCGCGCGGATGCTCGCCACAAACGGGGATGTGATCGTGGCCAGATCGCGGCCGACGATCACGGCCGCGACGCCGGGGCTGGCGCGGGCGGCGCCGATCTCGATGGAAACAATGTCGGCATGCGCGTGCGGCGAACGCAGGATCGCCGCATGCAGCGTGTCGGCCCGGACCGGGAGGTCGTCGATATAGCGCCCGCGGCCGGTCAGCAGGACGGCATCCTCCACGCGCTCCATGGACTGGCCTACCCAGACAGCGTCTTGCACGCCCTGTCTCTCCTGCGGGACGAGCGTTGGTCATACCCGACCAGGGAGGCGGTTGACGAGACTGCCGCCATCCGGATGTGCCGCAAGGCGAGGGGGGCGGTTGTCGAGGAGCCCGCGCGGCGCCGCCGCAGGCTCAGGTCAGCTCCTGCACCGGCAGGGACGCCAGCTTCAGCACGAAGCGGGCGCCGCCGTCCGGACAATCCTCGACCCTCACGGTGCCGTCGTGCAACTGCATCACGCGGCGCACCAGGGCAAGCCCGATTCCCGCACCGTCGCGGCGGCGCTCCGCCTGCCAGTGCCGGTCGAACACATTGGGCTTGTGCGCGTCCGGCACGCCGGGACCGCTGTCCTCCACGGCTATTCCCTCCGGCCCGACGCTGACCGTCACGACACTGTCGGCCGGAGAGGCGCGCAGGGCGTTTTCCACCAGGTTGCGCAGTGCCACCGACAGCAGCGTCGGGTTGCCTGACGCCATCACCGGCTGCTCGGGCGCCACGAACGCCAGTTCCTGCCGCCGCCGCAACGCCGCCGGCGCCATCTCTTCGCAGGTCTGCCTTGCCAGTGCGACAAGATCGACCGCGCGCCGTTCGCTCGCCATCACCTCTTCCGCCTGCGCGAAGCGTAACAACTGCCCGACCAGATGCGCCAGCGCCGCCAACTGCTCGTCCAGGCGCCTGGCAACCGGCCCCTGCGGCAGCTCGGCCACCTCCAGCCGCAGCACCGCCAGCGGCGTGCGCAGTTCGTGCGCCGCATCGGCCGCGAAGGCACGCTCCCGCGCCAGCGCCGCGTCCACCTGGGCGAGCATCACGTTCACCGCCCGCACCACTTCGCTCAACTCGCGCGTCAGCCCCTGCTTCGAGAGCGGCCGCAGCGTCGTGCCGCGCGCCGCCGCCTCGCTGAGGGCCGCGGTCTCGCGCGCGATGCGCTGCAACGGGCGCAGCGCGCGATGGATCACCAGCAGCATCGCCAGCGTCATGGCCGGCACCAGCACGCCGGCCGGCACGACCACATGCACCATCATCTCGTCACCAAGCGCGGTGCGCCAGGTCCAGGCAGGATCGCCGAGCATCACCAACTGCACCCAGATGCCGTGGTTGCCCACCGACTGCCGGTGCGTGAGCATCCAGCGATTGCCGCCGCGGTGGCCGTCCGGCAGCGGCAGCGCCTCGAACCGCTCGCGCAGGCGCAATATCGGGTCCGGCTGGTTCGCGCCGATCAGCGGCAGCGGCGGGACCAGGGCTGCGTTGGCCTGCGCCAGCAGCCGGGCACCGGCCGGCCGGTTCTTGTCGAAGGCGCGGAACGCATAGGACGTCGGGTAGTCGCGGAACAGCGGCCAACTGTCCGGGTGCTTTCCCTCCACGATCGCCGCGGCGATCGAGGCGGCCTCGCTCTCCAGCGTCATCCGCGACAGTTCGGCCGGATTGCTGAGGTAATGGACCATGAAGAACGTGAGCAGCAGCAACACCGCCGTGCCCGCGACCAGCGCGATGCGCTTCGCCAGCAGGCGCACCAGCGTCGGCGACGGATGCGCGGCCGTCATGTCCGCTCCGCCAGGATGTACCCGAGACCGCGCATCGTGGTCAGCGCGACGCTCGCGCCCTGCTGGTCGAGCCGTCGCCGCACGCGCGACACCGCCGCCTCCAGCGCGTTCGGCGTCACCTCGTCATCGAGCGAATAGATCGCCTGCTCCAGCACCCGGCGCGGCACCAGCCGGCCCTGCTCACGCAGCAGCACGGCCAGCACGCTCACCTCCCGCCGCGGCATCTCGATCGCCGTACCGCCGATGCTCACCGCCATGCGCGCCATGTCGAGCGCGACATTGCCGGCGGTCAGCACCGGATCGAGCGCGAGCCGCGGCCGGCGCAGCAGCGCCCGCACGCGCGCCAGCAGTTCGTCGGGGGAGAACGGCTTGACGAGATAGTCGTCGGCGCCCTCGTCCAGCGTGTCCACCCGCTGCAACAGGTCGCTGCGCGCGGTCGCCACCAGCACCGGCACGCCCTGGCCGCGCCGGCGCAGCGAGCGCAGCAGCGCGCGCCCGTCGCCATCGGGCAAGGTCAGGTCGAGCACGATGAGGTCGTAGGACGCCAGTTGCAGCGTCGCCTCCGCCGCTTCGATGTCGGTCGCCACGTCCACGGCGTAGCCATGCTCGGCCAAACGCTTGGACAGCAGTGTCACCAAACTTTCATTATCCTCGACCACCAGTAATCGCATGCGCCGTCAATAGCAGACTTCGCCCGCGATTCATATGCCGGCGTGGATGCAAAAGGTTCTGTTCAGGTCAGGCTCGCGTCAGCTTGTCGCGACTAGCTTCGGTCCCGCCAGCAATCCGCATCCGCGCGGCGCCGCCAGCGAGGCACGGCGTCGTTCCCAGGTTGGTACGCTGCGCAACAGCAACAGCAATCGCTCCGGCGACCCGGAGCCGGAAGAGGTCTGTCATGGCCGACGGCGACATTACATTCCGTTCCGAACCTTTCCGGGTGGGGCCTGCGCTCTCCGCGAGCATGCCGCGCCGGCGCGTGTTCCTCTACTCGCACGACACGTTCGGGCTCGGCCATCTGCGTCGCAACCTCGCCATCGCCGATGCGCTGCTCGTGCCCAGGCAGTCCTGCGACGTGCTGTTGCTCAGCGGATCGCCGGTGATCCGTTCCTGGGCGCTGCCGGACGGGTTGCGGGTGCAGCCGCTGCCGCCCGTCGTGAAGACCGGTGCGGACCGCTACGCCGCGCGCGGCGGCAGCAATCCTTTCGGTCTGGTGAAGGGGTATCGTGAGGCACTGATCCTGAACGCGGTGATGCGCGAGCGTCCCGACGTGATCGTGGTGGATCACGCACCGGCCGGCATGAAGCACGAGCTGCTGCCGACGCTGGCGGCGGTGCGCCAGGAGATGCCGCACACGCGCGTCGTGCTCGGCCTGCGCGACATCATCGACAGTCCCGACGTGGTCCGCAGGCTCTGGCAGGACGAGGAGATCTACGAGCTGCTCGAACACGCCTACGACTGCATCCTGGTCTATGGCAGCCGCGAGTTGTTCGACGTGGCCGAGGCGTATCGCCTGCCGCCGAAGGTGGCGGCGAAGCTGCGCTATGTCGGGTACGTCGGACGGCCGGCGCCGGCACCGCTGGACGCACCGTGGCCGGGCATGGAGCACGCGCCGGGCCTGCGCGTGCTGGTCACCGCGGGCGGCGGCGGCGACGGCTATGGAGTGATGGCGGCGTATCTGGAGGCGTTGGCAGGATTGCCTGTACAGGCCACCGCCTCGCTGCTGGTGCCGGGGCCGCTGATGTCGGCCGGGCATACGGCGGCGCTGGAACGTGCGGTGGCGAAGCGGCCGGATGCGACGCTGCTGCCGTACACCACCGACCTGCTGAAGCTGCTGGCGCGGGCAGAACTGGTCGTGGCAATGGGTGGCTACAACACCACCGCCGAGATCCTCGCCGCCCGCAAGCGGGCCATCATCGTGCCGCGCAGCGCGCCGCGAGCCGAACAGATGATGCGCGCGCGCATGCTGGAACGGCTCGGCCTCGTGCATGTCGCCGAGGAAGGAGCGGACCTTCCGCGCAACCTTGCCAGGCTGTTGCCGCAGGTGCTGGCGGGCACGTGCACGACGGCGCCGCGCTGGGACGCGATCGACCTCGACGGCGCACGCCGCACCGCCGACGCGATCGCCGAACAGGCCCCGCTGCCGCTGTCCGCGCCGGCCACGGCCGTTGCCGACCGCCGCGTCGCCTATGTGATGAAACGCTATCCGCGACTCAGCGAGACCTTCATCCTCAACGAGATCTGCGCGATGGAGGCGCTCGGCGAGCAGTTGGAGATCTTCTCGCTGCTGCCGCCGGAACCGCCGCCGCATCATCCGATGGTGGCGCGGGTGCGCGCTCCGGTCTCGCATCTGCCGAAGACATGGGTGCGCAAGCTCGGCGCGCTGGCGCGCGGCCACGCGGCGGCGGCAACCGCCGCGCCGGTCGGCTACGCGCGCGCCTTTGCGCATGCGCTGCGACTGTCGCTCGCCTCGCCGGCACCGCTGTCGCCGTGGCGGCAGTTCCTGCGTGCGGGATTCTTCGCGACCGCGGCGCGGCGGCGCGGCATCACGCATCTGCACGCGCATTTCGCCAATGCGCCGGCCGCGGTCGCGCATCTGGTCAGCCTGATGACCGGCCTGCCGTTCAGCTTCACCGCGCATGCCAAGGATATCTATCTGACGGCGCCGCACCTGATCGAGGGCCGGGTGCGCGCGGCCAGCTTCGTCGCCACCTGCACGCGCTACAACGTCGATCATCTGCGCAGCATCCTGCCCGGCGCGCAGCATGCCAAGATC
>JAJZVE010000280.1 GCA_021845835.1 Pseudomonadota bacterium
CGTCTCCTGGTTGTAGGCGTCGAAATGCTTCACCTGGGCGATGGTCCCCTCGCGCTGGATGCCGCGGATCTCGGCCGCGGCGATCTCGCCGGCCAGGCGCGGATCTTCCGACAGACTCTCGAACTCCCGGCCCCAGCGCGGATCACGGTCGATGTTCACCGTCGGGCCCAGATCGACCGAGGACCCCTTGGCCGCCTGCTCGGCGCCGATCACCTGCCCGTACTGGTAGGCGAGAGTGCGCGAGAAGGTCGCCGCGAGCGCCGCGCCCGACGGCAGCTGCGTGACACCGGTCATGCCGTCCCCAACACCGTTCGGGCCGTCCTCCAGACCGATCCGCGGCAGGCACAGCGCGGCGTTCTCCTTGATGTCACCGACATACGGATGCATACCGTGGCCCTCGACGATCCCGATCTCATCCGCCAGGGTCATCTTGCGCATGATCAGGGCCACACGCCGCGCGATCGGCAGGTGCGGATTGAGCCAGGGACAGTTCGCGGGGTTGCCGACAGGTCCCGGCAATTTCGCCGCCCCCTCGGTCTTGGTGCTGCATGCGCTCATGCCGAGCGCCGCGGCGCCGACGGCGGCAAGCAGCAGCAGCCGCGCTCCACGGGTACGTTGGGTGAATCGAGACGTCATATCCAGTCTCCTGACGGCACACTCGAGGGGGATCCTACCGCAACTCATGCGGCGCCCGGGCGGCGCCGATCGGCTGCGAGCGGTTTTGACTGTTTCAACTTTCACCATGCCGACACGTCGCGTGCCGTCGTATGCACGGCGCGATCCCGGGGCATCGGCCATCCGCGGCTCGGCGGGTCCGCCACCCCGAACGCCGGCGCACGAGCCGCTCCCCCGCAAGTTGGTATCGTTACCCGCCGCAACTGCTCGCCCCCCCTCAGCAGGCCGCTCACCCGTCAGATCAGACCGCACGCGCTCCGGCGCCGCGTTGCCCTTCCTTCCCGGAAGGACAACGCGTCCGGTGCTTCCTCACTGTGCGTCCCGCGCATGGCGCATCAGCACCGCCCGTTGCCTCAACGCACAGGGTGATGCTCGGAGTACCACTCGGCCAGATCGAGCCGGGTCCGCCACGGATCGGCCTCCGCAACCGGTCCATGGCCGGTGAAATTCAACAGCCGGTCGGAACGGGTGTGGAAGCGCGGCCAGGGCGGCAGACCCTTCGGGTCGGGCTTGCCGGTCTTGGCGAACGCCACCCAGTAGGCGTGCATCTGCCGCGCCACGCGCTCGTCCTGTGCGCTGGTCTTGGCGCCGTAATGGGCCCGCACGGTATCGAACACGAAGGGGATCTCGGAGGCATGCATCGCCCCGAGCCTGCCGAACGGCGTGTTGCGTATCGAGGTGGCGACGTACGAGAAGCGATAGTTGTACACCGGCTGGCCGCGCGACGAGAGAATCCGGGCGATGGCGCGCGCCGGCTCGTCCATCATCAGCGCTCCGCCGACCAGCCAAGCCGCCTGCTGCAGCGTCAGCCGCCCGGTGGGATCGAAGGCCGCGCGCGCCTCGGCCGCCTTTGGCCCGAACATCGCCCACAGCGCATGGAGGGATTTCGCCTGGAGGAAGCCGAGATCCGCGCTGTTCGTTCCGATCATCACCGGGACATGGTTGCCGATGTTCGGGTGCTCGGCATACACCTCGGTCGGCTGCCCCATGTACAGTTGACCGAAGCGGATCGGGCCGCCGACATAGCCCATTTTCTCCGCGCTCATCATCGTCCCCATGTTCAATCCTTCGACGAGCTTCGAGGCCGGTACGGCCCGCAGCTGCGCGAGGGCGTGCACGCCGTCTCCCTCGATGCCGAAGTGACGCGCCAGCCTCACCCCCATCGCCTCCGCGGAATTCGGTGCTCCGGAGAACGGCCGGTACGGAAAGAACGGCCGCCCGCCGCCGGACTCGATGATGGCCCGCTCGAACAGCCCCTTCGCGAGCGGCGTGATCAGCAGGTTGTTCACCGACATGCCGCCGGCCGACTCGCCGAAAACGGTGACGTTGTGCGGATTGCCGCCGAAGGCCCGGATGTTCTTCTGCACCCACTTCAGGGCCGCCAGCTGATCCATGAAGGCGTAGTCCCCGAGCATCTGTCCCTTGTCCGCGCGGGTCAGACCCGGAAAGGCGAAGAACCCGAAGTTGCCCAGCCGGTAGTTGAAGCTCACCAGGATCACCCCGTCACGGGCGAAGGGCGTGCCGTTGTACACCGCCGGGGACGTCCCGCCGTTGACGAACCCGCCGCCGTAGATCCACACCATCACCGGCAGGTTGTGCGTCGCGGCGCCCTTGGGACGCCAGACATTGATGTACAGGCAGTTCTCCTTCGGCACCGTGCGCTCCGGAGCCGCATCGCCCGGAAACAGGATCTGCATGCAGTCATGCCCGTAATTCAGCGCCGGGCGCACCCCGTGCCACGGCGTCACCGGTTGCGGTGGGGCCCACCTCAGCGCCCCCACCGGGGGAGCCGCAAAGGGTATGCCCTTGAAGGCGATCACCCCGTGCTGCACCTGTCCGCGAACGAGCCCGCCCTCGACCCGCGCCACCAGCGGATTGCCCGCGGCCCGTGCCGCGGCCGGCCCGCACCCTACCGCCAGCATCATCGCGGTCAGGATGGCGCCGCCTTTGAGGCCCCATGAATGCCTGAGCCCTTCGTTTTTTACGTTCATCGAGGATCCTCCGGTTGCAAGACTCACCCTATACGCACCCATCACAGCCCCATCGTCAACTGCAAGGTGATGATCCGGCCGAACACGTTCGCGTTGTTGCCATCGAATGCCGCGCCCCCCGCGGTCAGCACCAGCGGCGGCGTACGATCGAACAGGTTCTGCGCGCTCAGCGACACACGGGTGTTCTGCATGAAGCCCGACTGGTAGATCGCCCCGAAGTCAAAGCCCAGATCCAGATCGAAGGTCGTCCAGGAGGCCACCTGGGTGTTCGGCCGGCCCGGCAGCGGCTCGTCGTTCTCGTACGTCCCGACGTAGTTGCAGAACAGTGTCGCGCTCCAGGGGCCTTTGTTCCAGCCCAGCGTCGCTCGACCGCGCCATGGCACCACCCCGCCGTTGGCCATCTGGCCGAGGATACTCGTCTGCGGCGCCGTCGGCGCCAGCGCCAGCTTCTCGGTCACCACCTTGGTCGCATTCAACTCGAGCAGCCACAGCCCAAAGGGCGTCTCCTTGTGGTACTTCACGTCCATGTCGACGCCCTGCTCGGTCATCGAGCCGATGTTCGTCGTGCGCCCGTCGATCCACAGGTTCGTCGTGCACAGCTCCGCCGGGGTGACGATCCCGTAGATCCCCACCGCATTCAGGAACGGCTGCATGCCGGGCGCGTAATCCGGATTGCTCGCCGAGCAGTTCGCCGGGTTGCTCACCGGGTGGATGTACGACTTGTACAGCTGATAATCCGCCGGATTCAGCAGCGCTTCGGGAAACAGCGGCGGCCCGAAGATCTCATTGGAATAATTTATGTCGTAGAACGTCGAGGACACATCCAGACCCGGAGTCTGCCGCGGCGTCAGATCAAAGCCCAGCGACCAGGTCTTGGCCGTCTCCGGCTTCAGATTCGACTGATCGCCGAACACGTACCCGACGTTGGCGAACTGCGGAATCGCCGGATTGCCCGTATTGGTCGGGAAGCCCGGAATGTAGGTCTTCACCGAGAACACGAACGGATTCAGATCCACCAGCGAAGGCGCCCGGTACGAGGTGCCCCAGGAGCCGTTGAACCGCAGCGCCCGGCTCGTCACCCAGGTGAGGGAGATCTGCGGGTTCGTCGTGCCCCCGAAGTCCGAGTAATGATCATAGCGCACCGCCGCGTCCATCCGCAGCGAGCGAACCAGCGGCACGTGCTGCTGCGGCCCGATGACCGGCACGTAGAACTCGGTGAAGAACGAGCCGACCAGACGGCTCTTGCCCACGATGTTGTCCCAGGCGAACTGATCCGGACGGGTGCGCGGCGGGCAGGCGAGCGGCGCGGCGCATCCCACCCCTTCGTAGCCCACCGGCGGCAATGCCGAGCTCTCGTAAATGCCATACGCCGGCTCGTCGGTGCGGCTCGCCCCATTGGCGATGCTCTCGGTCTGGTGCAGGACCTCCGTCCCAAAGGCCATCTTGAACGGCCCGGCCGGCAGCTTGAACACCGTGCCGTTGAACTTCAGCACGAAGTCCTCCATTCCCATGTGGCTCCACTGCACGTTGGTGCCCATGAACATGGCCAGCTGCGCCGGAGTCAGGCGCGTGGTGGTCAGCGGATTGATCGCGCCGGTGTCCACGTAGTACTGCAGCGCCCCGACGTCCAGCTGATCGTTCACCTGGCACTCACCGCAGGTGATGTCCCGACCCACCGACATCGACAGGTTCGCGAGCCAGTCCCCCCACAGATGTGCCTTCAGCCCCGCGATCGCCGTCCAGTTGGTGTCCGGATTGTTCGTGCCGTACAGCGGAATGCCGAGCGCGGTGGGCGAGAGGTCAATCGTCATCGGTCCGCCCGCCGGCGAGGGCGGCGCGATGTAGTACGGCGAGCCGGGGTTGACCGTGACCACCGGCGGCTGGTCGCTCTGGTACTGCGACTGATTCGTGTAAACGTCGCTCTTGGTCCAGAGCCCCTCGAAGAACGCCGACAGCCGCGAGTTGATCTGCTGGTTGTAGAACAGCGCGACCTGATAGCGCCACTGCCGGCCGAGGTACTGGTTCTCCAAAGACCGGTCGGCCAGGCTCGGCTGCGCCAGGGTCTGCCCGTAGGTCGGCACCCCGGTATTTCCCGCCGGCAGCCCCCGGTACAGATACCCGGTGCACGCCCCGAACGGATTGTAGTTGTCACACCACCCGACGTTGCTCAGCGCTCCGGGACTGGCGATCGGTCCCGCTCCGCCGCTGGCATTGCCCGGTTCGCCCGGCTGCCCCGGTCCCACCCCGCCGTTGATCGCTCCGGTGGTCAGCGAGCTGCCCCGGATCTCGTTGTTCACGCCGCCAAAGGGAATCAAGTTATCCGACAGGTAGGGGCTCGAGCTGTCGAGCATCGGGCTGCGGTGCTCGTACCCGAAGGCGATCATGAAGTTGCCCCGCCCCAGCGAGCCGAGGTGCCGCCACGTGTGCCCGCCGACCACCGACACCCCCTGCGAGGTGTAACCGTTGGCCCAGGTGGCGCGCGGCGAGACCTGCACCCCGTTGAAGTTCTTGCGGATGATGTAATTGACCACACCGCCGACCGCATCCGAGCCGTAGATCGCGGAGTTGCCGTTGGCGATGATCTGAATGCTCTGCACCGCGGCCAACGGCAGCTGATCCGCATTGGTGTACACCCCGGCCGTGCCCGTCGGGGTCACCCGGTGCCCATCCACCAGCACCAGCGTCGCACCGGCTCCCAGGCCGCGCAGGTTGATGGCCGAGCCCTGCGCCGGATTCGCACCACCAAACGATGAGCCGTATCCCGACGTGCCGCCCTGGCGATAATTCGCCACCCCGGCCGGCGCCGAGTTGCTCACCTGAGGCAGGTTCTGCATCACCTGGTTCAGGCTGGTCAAGCCCGTCGAATCCAGCTCCTGCCGGTTGATCGTGATCGCCTCGGTGCCCACCGGCGCGATCCCCGCAATGTTGGTGCCGGTCGCCGTGACCACCACTTCCTGCAGCTTCGAGGCCGGAGGCGGCGGAGACTGTGGGACGTTCTGCTGCCCGGTGAATGGGTTGATTCCCTGCGCTGGCGCCGTGGCCGGTTTCGCCGCGCCCTTGATCTGCTGCCGTGCCGGCAGCACCGCCGCCGCGCTGGATGCGGAACGCGCCGCATGCAGGCCCGATATCGTGTGAATCCGTGCGGGCGCATTCCCGGCAACGGCCAGTTGAACCATGGCGAGCAATACGGCGCCCGCCGCGGTAGTCGATTTTAAGCGCATAACCCCCCCCCAAAAAAAAAGTAGACAGCACGGACTGATCGCCGCTTCTACGCGCCGGCGAGGACCGACGGTGATGCGGCCAAGCGACGCGTTTTAGCTATCAACTATAGCGATACTACCCGGCCCCGCGCCCAACCGGGAATCCAAAGTTGTAATGCCACCTATCAGTCGCGTGAATACCGCGGACGCACCCGGCGCGGACGGCCGGCTGCGCCGGCATTCGACTCCATCGCGCTCAGCGCCGCGCCGGCTCATCACCCGGCCGTCCCGCAGGCCCGACGTCACGCCCTTCGTCGGTCCCACGACATCACCGGCCGTGAGCGCCGCATCGGCGTAACGCGTCATGACATCCCCCAATAAAAACCGTCGGATCGCCGCAGTCCCACGCGTCATCGTGGAACAGGGTCGATCATGACCCGCGGATGCGTTGAATCGGAAACGGAATTTCCCTATTAATCCATTAGGAACGTTAATCCTGGC
>JAJZVE010000281.1 GCA_021845835.1 Pseudomonadota bacterium
ATAAAGCTGCCCATCCGCCTGACCGAGCATAAAAGCTGGGAAGACGCTGTGCAGGACAGCATCTTGACGCGGCAGCGATTGCACGACCTCGCCACCAAGGACGCCGATTATATCCGGCCTATCATTCTGTTTCAGGCCGAGGAAAAGGGACGCGAGGTGACGAAGGAGGTGCTTTTGAAGCACCTCATGGAGCAGCACAGCATCCCGCGCGAGAAGATTGCCGTCGTGACCGGCGACCAAAAGGAACTCGACGGCATCAACCTGTTTGCCCGCAACTGCCAGATTGATTTTGTCGTCACCGTGGAAGCCCTCAAGGAAGGCTGGGATTGCTCGTTTGCCTATGTGTTTTGCTCGACGGCAACCGTCAACTCGAAGAAGGACGTCGAGCAGATTTTGGGGCGCGTGTTGCGCATGCCCTACGCGAAGCGCCGCAAGGAAGCCGATCTGAACCGCGCCTACGCCCATGTATCGCGGGCATCATGGCCGAACGCAGTCAGGCAGCTCCACGACAGACTCGTTGATATGGGCTTCGAGGACAGCGAGGCCGACGCCTTTATCGAGAAAGTGCCCGACCTCGGACTGACCGGCGGGGCGGGATTGTTCAGCGCCGCGCCGCCGCCGACCGTCATTGAACTGTCCGAAGACCTCAGCGCGTTCGACCTGTCTTCCGCGGAACAGGCCACGGTGACGATTGAGAAGGCCGGGCAAGGCAGCCGCGTGATTTTCACGGGCAACGACCGTCGCCCGCCTTGCCGCCGCCGTAAGGTCCGCCGACACGCGCGCGACCTTCGAGAGCGAGGCGAAGCGGCACAAGGCGGTGTGGCAGCAGCACACGTCACCGGCGCAACGCGGCGTCGCGTTCCGTGTGCCGCAACTCTGCTTCAGGCTGGACGGCGCACTTGAGATTGCCGAAAAAGACGCCTTCATTGACGCGAGCGGATGGAGCTTGCTCGACTACCCCGCCGAGATCGCGGAGGCGGAATTCCGCCTCACGGACTCCGGCGTCCAATGGGAACTCGACCTCAGCGCCGCCGGGAAGATAACCGAGAAGGCCATAGGCAAGGCCGACCAATTCGACCTCGACCTGGTGGACACCGGATGGACGGAGCAGCAGCTATGCCGCTGGCTTGAGCGCAAGGCGCGACAGCCCGACATCACGCAGGTTGTCTTGCTCGAATTCGTGCGGCGCAGTCTGGCCTATTTGACCGGGAAACGCGCCATTCCCCTCACCGCCCTTGTTCGCTGGAAATTCATTCTGGCGAAGGTGCTGGCGCAGAAAGTCAGCCACTACCGCGAACAGGCGAGCGAGCAACGCTATCAGCAAACGCTTTTCGGAGCGCAAGCCGCCGTCGAAACCAGCTTCGCATTTGAGTTCGATTTCACGCCGACCGGCTACGCCCCGCACTGGACGTATCGAGGCCACCCGTACCAGTTCCGGCGGCACTACTACGCCGTTGTCGGGGAGCTTGATAACCAGGGAGAAGAATACGAGTGCGCCAAAGCCCTCGATATGACGGGCAAGGTCAGGCATTGGGTTCGCAACCTTGAGCGCCGTGGCTTCTGGCTGCCGCTGGCGAAGGCGAAGTTCTACCCCGACTTCGTGGCGGAACTCATGGACGGGCGAACTTTCGCCGTGGAGCACAAGGGCAAGGATCGAGCGACGAACGACGACAGCAAGGAGAAGCGCAACGTCGGCGACCTGTGGGAGGAAAAGAGCGGCGGCAAGGCGCTGTTCCTGATGACCGTCAAGGACAAGGGCAATCCCAGCCTGTTCGACCAGATCGCAGCGAAAATCGGATGAAGACCTTCCAGCCCTCCAACGCGCCCCGCCGGTTATCATCGTGCGCCGCGCCGCCCCATTCACGACTCGATGTCGGGGTAGTCCTTCGGGCGATCGAGCAGCGCGGGCACGAATTCCGGCGTGCATCGGACAACGGGGTGCCTTCACGCCCGCGTGCAACGCGCCGGACTGTCGCGACTCGGGCAGGATTTGCTATCATCCCGCCATGCGCGCCGACTCCCGCCAGACCGATCTGTTCGAGACCCAGCCCGACCTGTTCGCCGCCGCCGAGGAGGAGGACGATCCGGACAGGGAGGAGTACGTCGCGGAGCTGCGCCGGCGGTTGCACGCCAAGCTCGCGCATGTGCAGGCGGCGCAGGGCCTGCCGTGGCGCGACCTGACGGCGACGACGCTGGAGGAGCTGAGCTTTCATTCGCTCGCCCGCAGCTACCTGCCGGAGTCCGAATCGCTGCCGCTGCGCCGCGCCTTCAACAAGGAAATGCTGCGCATCTACGAGATCGTCAACGACGTGCCGCTGTTTCCGGACCTGTAAGGCGCCGGCCCCCGATCTGCCCGCGATCCAGGCAGGCGCCTGGCCATCACCCCACCACGCGCAGCCGCGGCCGGCCGACCGTCTGCGCCAGGCTGCGGTAGATCGCCAGATAATCCTCCGCCATGCGCCTTGCCGTGAACCGTTCCTCGAAACGGCGGCGGATGCGGGCGCGGTCCAGCAGGTGCAGGCGTTTGACCGCGGCGACCGCCTCCGCCTCGCGGCGCACGATGAAGCCGGTCAGCCCGTCCTCGATCACTTCCGGCACCGAACCGCAGTCGAAGGCGATCACCGGCGTGCCGCAGGCCATCGCCTCGATCATCACGAGGCCGAACGGCTCCGGCCAGTCGATCGGCATCAGCAGGGCGCGGGCGCCGGACAGGAAGCGCGGCTTGGCGGTCTCGTCGATCTCACCGATCAGGGTCGCGGCGTCGCCGTCCAGTTGCGGTCGGATCGTGCGGTCGAAATAATCCTGGTCCACCCGGTCCACCTTCGCCGCCAGCCGCAGCGGCAGTCCGGCGGCACGGGCGATGGCGATGGCGCGGTCCGGGCGCTTTTCCGGCGCGATGCGGCCGAGGAAGGCGAGATAGGAGGGCCGCACCTGCTGCGGCGTCAGCAGGTTTTCCGGCAGGCCGTGATGCACCGTGCCCGACCAGTTCGCATCCGTCAGCGGCGCCCGCTGCGCATCGGAGATCGAGACCAGCGGCGTGTCCGGGAAACACTGCAGCGCCTGCTGCAGTTCCGGCAGATCGAGCCGTCCGTGCAGCGTGGTCACGAACGGCGTGGGCTGGCGGCTGATCAGCGGCATGGCCTGGTAGTCGGTGTGGAAATGCATCACGTCGAACTGGTTCGCCTGACGCGCCACGGTTTCCAACTGGATGATATGCGGCGCATGCGGGTCGCGCAGCGTGGGATCGAGCCTGAGCGCGCGCGGCCAGGCGCTGACCAGCCGCGCCGCCGTCTGCGAGTCGCCGCTGGCGAACAGGGTCACGTCATGCCCCATCGCCACCAGCTCCTCCGTCAGAAAAGACACCACGCGCTCGGTCCCGCCATATAGTTTCGGCGGGACGGATTCAAATAATGGTGAGATTTGCGCTATTCGCATGCCGATGCCCTTCGCTATTCCGAATCTATCAAAGAGGATAGACACGCATATTGTCCTTCGTGGGGCAGCCGCCGCCGCATTCCGGCCAAATAGTACTGCTTCCTATCGCAGCATGATGCTTTGCGTGTGGATCAGAACCGGTTTGGTGCAGGCATGACGTTCACAACCCCGTCGATCTTGCGAACCCCGCTCAACGTCGCATCGCTCCTGTCGCGCCCGACGCGAGCGGCAGGACCAGGGCCGGCGGAGATGCCGCGGCCGGAGACGTTCGAGCGTCCGCGTACGCCCATCGCCTTCATGTTCGGCTATGTGCGCCGACGGCTCTGGGCGCATGCCGTGATGGCGCTGGCGGTGGTGATCGCCGTTCTGTGTTCCGTCGGCTCCCAGTACGCCGTGAAAAATCTCGTCGATGCGCTGACCGGTCACGGTGCGGTGTGGGTGGCGTTCGCGGTGCTCGCCGGGCTGATCGCGGCCGACAATCTCTCCTGGCGCGTCGGCGGCTGGATCGCGACGCATGCGCTGGTCCGCGTCACCGGCGACATTCGCCGCGACCTGTTCCAGCACCTTACCGGCCATTCCCCGTCCTATTTCGCCGACCGGCTGCCCGGCATGCTGGCGAGTCGCATCTCGGCCACCGCCAATGCGGTGTTCACCGTCGAAACCACGTTCTTCTGGAACACGCTGCCGCCGATCCTGGCGGTGCTGTTCTCCATCGTCATGCTCGGCCTCGTCGATCCGGTGATGGCGGCGGCGCTGGTGGTGGTGTCGGCCGTCCTGGCGCTGGTCATCGTGCGCATCGCCGCGCGCGGCGGCCCGCTGCACCATGCCTATGCCGCCGAGGCGGCGTCGGTGGACGGCGAACTGGTGGACGTCATCAACAACATGCCGCTGGTCCGTGCCTTCGGCGCCAGCCTGCGCGAGCGCGAGCGGTTCGCGCGCAAGGTGGACCGCGAGGTGGACAGCCGTGGCCGCAGCCTGCGCTACCTGGAGAAGCTGCGGCTGCTGCACGCCGTCAGCACGGCGCTGCTGACCGCCGGCCTGCTCGGCTGGTCGATCCTGCTGTGGCAGCAGCACCGCGCGACGCCCGGCGATGTCGTGCTGGTCTGCACGCTCGGCTTCACCATCCTGCACGGCACGCGCGATCTCGCGGTCGCGCTGGTGGACAGCGTGCAGCACGTGGCGCGGGTGGGTGAGGCGGTGGCGACCCTGCTGCTGCCGCACGAGCGCTTCGAGGATCCGATGGCCCGTCCCCTGGGCAGTCCGCGCGGCGAGGTGACGTTCCGCCGTATTTCCTTCGCCTATCCGGACGGCTCCGCCGTGCTGCGCGACTTCAACCTGACGATCGAGGCGGGCACGCGCGTCGGCATCGTCGGGCGCTCCGGCTCCGGCAAATCGACGGCGCTGGCGCTGCTGCAACGGCTGCGCGCGCCGCAGCAGGGCCTGGTGCTGCTGGACGGGCAGGACATCTCCCGTCTCACGCAGCAGAGTCTTGCGGATGCCATCAGCGTCGTGCCGCAGGACGTGATGCTGTTCCATCGCTCGGTGCGCGACAACATCCGCTACGGCCGCCCCGATGCCGGCGACCAGGAGGTGCAGGCGGCGGCGGCGGCGGCCGGCTGCCGCGACTTCATCGCGCAGTTGCCGCAGGGCTGGGACACGCAGGTCGGCGACCGCGGCGTGAAACTCTCCGGCGGTCAGCGGCAGCGGCTGGCGATCGCGCGCGCCTTCCTGTGCAACGCGCCGGTGCTGATCCTCGACGAAGCGACCTCGGCGCTCGACTCCGAGTCCGAACAGGCGGTGCAGCGTGCGCTGGACCGGCTGATGACCGGCCGCACGGTGATCGCGGTGGCGCACCGGCTGTCCACGCTGCAGGACTTCGACCGCATCGTGGTGATGCAGGGCGGCCGCATCGTGCAGGACGGCACGCCGGCGGAATTGCAGCGGCGCAAAGGCCCCTACCGCGACCTGCTGACCCGCCAGCAGCCGGCGCAGCCGGCCGGCATCGTGGCGGCCTGATCGCCTATCCGAGCAGGCGGCCGATCACCCGCGCCGTGTAGTCCACCACCGGGATGATGCGGCCGTAGTTGATGCGCGTCGGCCCGATCACGCCGATCGCGCCGACGATCCGTCCGCCGGCGTTGCGCGCCGGCGCCACCACCATCGCCACCCCGGAGGTGCCGAACAGCTCGCTCTCGGCGCCGATGAAGATGCGCACGCCGTCGCTCTGCTCGGCCAGTTCCAGCAGCCGCAGCATCGTCTCCTGCGCCTCCAGCCGCTCGAACAGGCGCTGGATCGCCGACAGGTTCTCGATCTGCGTCACGTCGGACAGCAGCCTGGCCTGGCCGCGCACGATCAGCGAGCCGCCGCGTCCCTCGCCGGTCCAGGTCGCCAGCCCGGCCTCCACCACCTGCGCCGAAAGCGTGTCGAGTGTCGAACGGTCGGCCGCCATTTCCTCGGCGACGTTGCGGCGCAGCTCCACCAGCGCCCGCCCCCCGGCGAGCCGCGCATTGAGGTAGTTGCCGGCCTGCTGCAAGGCCGTGGGCGGCACGCCGGGCGGGATTTCGATCACGCGGTTCTCGACCTGGCCTTCCGCGTTCACCAGCACCACCAGCGCCCGGCCGGAGCCGAGCGGGACGAACTCGATGTGCCGCAGCGCCCCCTCGCTTTTCGGCGCCAGCACGAGACCGGCGGCGGAGGACAGGCCGGAGAGCAGGCTGGACGCCTCGCCCAGCGTGTCTTCCAGGCTGCGGCCGGCGGTGGCCAGCGCGGCGCTGATCGTCTCGCGGTCCTCTTCGGTCAGGTCGCCGAACTGCAGCAGCCCGTCCACGAACAGCCGCAGCCCGAGTTCGGTCGGCAGCCGGCCGGCGGAGGTGTGCGGCGCGAACAGCAGGCCGGCGTCGGTCAGGTCGGCCATGACGTTGCG
>JAJZVE010000282.1:0-1684 GCA_021845835.1 Pseudomonadota bacterium
GGACTGCCTCGATCCGGCGCGCGAGATCGGCGTGAAGCTCCGTCGCGCCCAGGGCTTCGATCCGCTGGCGGCGGCGATCGACGGGCGGCTCTCTACCCTGCTGCACGGCGCGCCGGGCGAGATCGGCCAGCGCATGATCGGCTGATCACCCGCAGGCTACGCGGCGCGGTCCTTGGCGAGCAGGTCGCGAATCTGTTCGAGCAGCACGACCTCCGCCGGCGGTGCCGGTGGTGCCGCCGGTTCCGGCGCCGGGCGGCGGTACAGACGGCTCAGCAGGCGCACCATCCAGAACACCGCGAACGCCACGATCACGAACTGGATCACCGCGTTCACGAACACACCGATATTCAGCGTCACCGCGCCGGCCGCCTGCGCGGCGGCGAGCGTCGGTTGCGACGCGCCCTTCAGCGTGACGAAGATGTTGCTGAAGTCGATGCCGCCGATCAGCAATCCGATCAGGGGGTTGAGGATGTCCTTCACCAGGCTGTTGACGATGCCGGTGAAGGCGACGCCGATGATGATGCCGACGGCAAGATCGACGACGTTGCCGCGCATGATGAAGGCCTGAAATTCCTGCACCCATGCCGGGCGCCGGATGGAGAGTGGCGACGTCTGCATTGCGTGTGTCCCTGGTTGTTGTGTTTGCTGCCGAACGAACAGGCATGCAATTCTGCCACGATCGGTGCCGCCAGGTCTCGCCAGGCAACGGCCCCGATGTCCTTCGCGTTCGGCTGGCGACCGCCCGGCCGGCGCCGCTGCGCCGGGCTGGCCTGGGAACGAGAAGGGATGACCGATGAGCACGATGATGCGGCTGGCCGCGCCCGGCGCACCGCCGCGTCTTGCGTCTGCATTGGCGCGGCGTCTAACGTACACATGATCGCACAAGCACGCGAGGCGCACCGATACCGCAGCATCGCGCCGCACCGATCGCGGCCAGTGGCGGGTTGCCCTGCGATGGCTGCGCCGACGTGGCGCGGCGCGACCTGCCGATGCCGGAACTGATTGCATGATCGAAGACCCGCCACTGCTGACCATCCTGCGCGATCGGCCCCGCCCGGATGCGGCGCTGCTGGCGCCGCTCGCGGGGGCGCAGACGGGGCACGTGATCGACGCGATGGACGGCGCCGGGGCGATGGCGGCGTCGGTGAAGCCGATCGACCCGGCGTGCGCGGGCTTCGTCGGCGTGGCGCTGCCGTGCCAGACCGGGCCGGGCGACAACCTCGCGGTGATGGCGGCGCTGGCGCTGGCGCAGCCGGGCGACGTGATCGTCGCCGCGGCGGACGGGTTCCTGGGGTCCGCGATCATGGGCGACAACGTCGCCTGGATGGCGCGCAATGCCGGCGTTGCCGCGCTGGTGACCGACGGGGCGGTGCGCGACGCCGCCGGCATCCGCGACATCGGCCTGCCGCTGTTCGCCGCCGCGGTCACGCCCAATTCCTGCGCCCGCAGCGGGCCGGGGCGGGTCGGCCTGCCGGTGGTCTGCGGCGGTGTCACGGTGGCCGCGGGCGACGTGCTGGTCGGCGACGCCGACGGCGTGGTGGTGGTGCCGGCGGCGCTGCTGGCGGGCGTGATCGACCGGCTCGCGCGCGTACGCGCGGCGGAGCACGCGCTGCAGGCGCGGCTCGCCGGCGGGCTGGCGCGGCTGGACGCGGTCGCCGCGCTGCTGGCGAGCGACCGCGTCCGC
>JAJZVE010000282.1:1694-6346 GCA_021845835.1 Pseudomonadota bacterium
GCTACGTCTGAGACGCTACGCCTCCGATCACGCCGTGGAAGCGGTGCGGCCGGCCAGGGCGTCGGCCAGACTGTGCGCGGCACTCCCGGGCCGCAACGGGCGCGGCTGGCCGGGGCCGGGCGCCCAGCCGGTGAGGATCGCGAGCGGCAGCGTGGCGACGGTGCGCCCGTCCTGCTGCGGCAGCGCCGCGAGGGCGGCCGGAAACAGCAGCCGCGGCGGCGGCCGGCGCTCGCGCAGGCGCGTGGCGTTGGCTTCGCCGGCGGCGCGCAGGTCGTGCAGCAGTTGCAACGGGTCGGCGTAAAGCAGCCGCACTTCGTCGCGATCGGCCACCGGCAGCGCGAAGCCGGCGCGCTGCAGCAGCCCGGCGCAGTCGCGCAGCTCCGGGAACGGCGAGATGCGGGGCGCGGCGCCGCCGGTCAGCGTCGCCTCGGCCTCGGTCAGCGCCGCGCGCAGCTCGCCGAGCGTGCCGAGCAGCGGCAGGCTGGCGAGCAGCAGCCCGTCCGGGCGCAGCGCCTGACGCAACTGGATCAGCGCGCCGGGCAGGTCGTTCACCCAATGCAGCGACAGCGAGGCGACGACCAGGTCGAAACTGGCCGGGGCGAAAGGCAGCCATTCCTCGTCGGCGGCGACGGCGGGGGCGCCGGCGCGCGCGGCCATCCTGGGCGACAGGTCGCAGGCGAGCGTCGGGATGCCGCGCGCGCGCAGCAGCGGCGCCACCACGCCGCGCCCGCCGACATCCAGCGCGGCGGCGAAGCGGTGCGTGGTGTCGTCCAGCCGATCGAGCAGCCGCTCGGCGGCGTCGCGCAGGATCCCGGCGACGCGCGGCACGGTGGCGGCGGCGCGGTCGCGGTGGCGGCGCACGGCGGCGCGGTCGAAGACGTGCATGGCATCGCTCATGTGCCCCATGTACGCCGTGCCGCGTTGCCGCCAAGCCGGGTGGCGCATAATCTCATTGCATGCGCGGATTCGTGCGGGCGGCGGGGCGGCACGTGCTGGACCTGCTGCTGCCCCCGGTGTGCCTGACCTGCGACCGTCCGGTGGCGGCGCCGGGCCGCTTCTGCGCCGCCTGCTTCGCCCGCACCGGCTTCATCACCGAGCCCTGCTGCCGTGCCTGCGGCGCGCCCTTCGCCCATGCCCAGGAAGGCGGCGCGTCACGGCTCTGCCCATTCTGCCGCGCCGCCCCGCCGCCCTGGCGCCGCGCCCGCGGCGCGTTGCGCTACGACGCGCAGGCGGCGCGGCTGGTGCTGGCGCTGAAATACGCCGACCGGCCGGAACTGGCGGCGCCGCTGGCGGCGCTGATGGCGCGGGCGGGGGCGGCCCTGCTGCGCGAGGCGGAGCTGATCGTGCCGGTGCCGCTGCACCGGCGCCGCCTGTTCGCCCGCCGCTACAACCAGTCCGCCCTGCTCGCGACCGCGCTGGGGCGGCGCGGCGGCGTGCCGGTGGCGCTTGACCTGCTGCGCCGCGTGCGGCCGACAGCGCCGCTCGGGCATCTCGGCCGGGCGGCGCGGGCGGAGGCGCTGGCGGGGGCGATCGTGGTGCGGCCGGCGCGGTCGGCGCTGGCGGCGGGGCGCTGCGTGCTGCTGGTCGACGACGTGATGACCTCGGGCGCCACCGCCGCCGCGTGCGCCACGGCACTGCTGGCGTCCGGCGCGGCCGCGGTCGATGTGCTGGTCGCGGCGCGCGTGGCCGACCCGCATCTCGCGTGATCCCCTTGCAGCGCACCGGTGCGCACCAAACGTCGGCATGACGTAAGGAGAACACGATGCCGAAGATCGAGATCTACACCCAGCCCTGGTGTCCCTACTGCGCCCGCGCCAGGGCGCTGCTGGAGCGCAAGGGCGTGGACTACACCGAAATCGACGCGCCGCACGGCACGCCGGAGCGCGCCGAGTCGATCCGCCGCGCCGGCGGGATCACCTCCGTCCCGCAGGTGTTCATCGACGGGCGGCACGTCGGCGGCAGCGACGAACTGATCGCGCTGGACCGCGCCGGCAAGCTTGACCCACTACTGCAACCGGTCTGAATCCCGGAGCGGGGCTGGCACTCTGACCGCGTGAGTGCCAGGATGGCGACGTCGCGGTCTATCGGGTGTCGGCAGGACGTTGGATGATCCACTATCAGTTGCAGTGCCGGCAGGGGCACGGGTTCGACGGCTGGTTCCGCGACAGCGCCGCATTCGAGGCGCAGGCGGGACGGGGCCTTGTTGCCTGTCCCACCTGTGCCGACACCGGCGTGACGCGGGCGCTGATGGCGCCCGCGCTGGCGAAGGGGCGGCAGGTCGCGCCGCTGCCTGCGCCATCGCCGCCGCCGGCACCCGGGCCGCCTGACAAGCCCGTGACGGTGGCCGGCGGGGCGCCGATGCCCGACCATGTGCGCACCATGCTGCAGCGGCTGCGCGCGGAAGTGGAGCGGCACTGCGACTATGTCGGCCCGGCATTCGCCGAGGAGGCGCGCCGCATCCACAGCGGTGAGAGCGAGCGGCGCGGCATCTACGGCGAGGCGACGCCGGACGAGGCGGCGTCGCTTGCCGATGACGGCATCGAGGTGGCGCGCATTCCCTGGGTGCCGCGCGCCGACGGCTGACCGCGCGCGGAGGCTTGCTCAGGCCCGCATCCGCGCGATCTCCAGCAGCACCTCGGCTTCCTGCTGCTTTTCGGTCAGGCGCCGGTTCACCAGGTCGCCGATGCTGACGATGCCGGCGAGGCGCCCGGCCTCCGTCACCGGCACGTGGCGGACCTTGTTGATCGTCATCAGCCGCAGGATGTCGTCGATCCGGTCGTCGGCGCGGCAGGTGATGACGTTGTGCGTCATCACGGCGGCCAGCGCGCGCTGCAGCACCGCCGGGCCTTCCTGCGCCAGCAGCCGCACCAGATCGCGTTCGGAGAAGATGCCGACGATCTTCTGCCAGGGGTCTTCCACCACCACTGCGCCGATGCGCTGTTCCGCCAGCAGCCGCACGGCGCGTTCGACAGTGTCGGTGGGCAGCAGCGTTGCCACGCGGCGACCCTTGATCGCGATCACGTCCGAAATCAGCATGATAACCTCCGGGTCTGACAGTCGCGTCCCGAAGGCGACATGGGGCCGGGCACGGCGCCCGCAAAGCAGCGAACGGTTAAGCCTGCGCCAGCCGGTTCACGAACCTGTGAGGCAATGACACGTGGCCGCGCGGCGGCACGGCCGGCCACTCTCTCCGGCGAAGGATTATAGAGTGGCCGACCGGCATCGCGTCGGCGAAGGTCAGGCGACGAGGTTGTGCGCGCTCAGGCCGCCGAAGCCGAGCAGCTCGATCTTGGTGTTGTCGGACAGGGTGATGGTCGTGTTGCCGCCGGCCATCTGCGCGCTGTTCATCGCCGTCGTCATCTCGTTCGCGGCATAACCTGAGAGGTTGATGATGTCGGTGGCGTTGAACCCTGAGATCATCATGGTGCCGCCGGCGTGGCCGGAGGTGAAGTAGAACTGGTTGAGGTCGCCGGTGACATGCACCTGGTCGACGCCGGTGCCGGCGGCGAACAGGCCGCCGCCCGACTGGTCCACCATGGTGTCGTTGCCGCTGCCGCCGATGAACGCGGTGCCGGGCATGGAGCTGGCACCGAACAGCGTCTCGTTGCCGCTGCCGGCGACCAGCAAATTGTGCCCGGCCAGCCCGGCGAGCTTGTCGCCGTTGCCGCCGCCGACCAGCGTTGCCGCGGCGCCGTCGCCCACCATCACGTTGCCGCCGCTGCTGCCGCCATAGGCGAACAGGCTGGCGCTGCCGGAGGCGGCCCCGGTGACGGCGGCGCTGCCGCCGACCAGCGTGGGGGCGCCGGAGGTGGCCGAGAAAGTCAACATCCCGGTGCCGCCGAACACCAGCGCCTTGCCGGAGCTGTCGACCGTGGCGTCGGCCGCGGCGATGCCGATGGTGTCAGCGCCGGAACTGGCGATCACGGCGGTACCCGAATCGGCCCAGATGCGGTCGGTGCTGTTGCCCTCGGTCGCGATCCAGGTGCTGCCCTGAATGGCGACGATCGTGTCGGCCTGGTTGGCGCTGGTCAGGAACGTATTGCCGGCGCCGGGCACGCTGGCGGCGCTGGCCGCGGAACCGGCCCCGATGAACCACAGATTGCCGCCCATGCTGCCGGTGCCCGTCGAACTGCCTGCACCTGTCGTGCTGCCGGGCGCCACCAGTGTCACCTGCGCGGACTCGCCGACCGCGGTGGGGCCGCTCGGGTTGTTCACGACCACGATGTAGTCGCCGCTGTTCTGGACGTGCGCGGTGAAGGTGCCCTGGCCGTTGGCATTCAGCGTCACCGGCTGGAACGTGCTTTCCGCCGTGTTGGTGCTGGTGAACACCGCTTCGTAGACGGTCGTCAGGCCGGCGGGCGCGCTGACGCTCTCGGTCACGTCGGCGCCGCCGCCGGCTGCGCTGACCACCGAGCCGGGGGCCGACAGAGTGATGGCGGCGGTGGTGGTCGTGGCCTGGCTGGCGACGGCGGCCATGGGGGTGACGCCCGCGCCCGTTCCGGTGGGACTGGTCATGCCGGTGACGCCCGCGCCCGTTCCGGTGGGACTGGTCATGCCGGTGACGCCCGCGCCCGTTCCGGTGGGACTGGTCATGCCGGTGACGCCCGCGCCGGTGCCGGTGGGGCTGGTCGTGCCGGTGACGCCCGCACCCG
>JAJZVE010000283.1 GCA_021845835.1 Pseudomonadota bacterium
GGTGTTCACCCTGGTCGATCCACGCACGATCTGGGTGGTGGCCTATGTGGACGAACGCTTGGCCGGGCGGCTGCGCATTGGACAGCCCGCGGAGATCATGCTGCGCTCTGAGCCGGGGCGGCGTTTTCCTGGGCGCGTTGCGCGCATAGAGATCCAGAGCGACGCGGTGAATGAGGAGCGGCTGGTCGATGTCGCCTTCGACCGCTTACCGCCCGACATCCATCTGGCCGAGCAGGCCTACGCCTATATCACCACTGGCGTCCTGTCGCGCGCGGTGCTTGTGCCGGAGACCGCGGTGACTGGCCTTGCCGAGAACCGCGGCACCGTCTGGACGCTGGAACGCGGGCGGCTCGCGCAGCGGCGCGTGACTTTCGGGCCGCAATTGCTGGACGGGCGCCTCCCGATCCTCGCCGGTCTGCCCGCCGGCGCCGCGGTCGTGCTGCCGCAGGCGGAGCTGCGGGTCGGCCGCGCCGCGCTTGCGGCACAGGAAGCGGAGCGATGAACCTGGCGCTGCGCGACGTGCGCCGCAATAAGCTGCGGTTCGCGCTCACCGGGCTCGGCGTCGGCATGCTGCTCGGCGTGGTGATCGCGATGATGGGCATCTACGAGGGCGCGCTGGCCGACGCGCTGCGCCTGCCACGCGCCTTGCAGGCCGATCTCTGGGTGGTGCAGCCGCGCACCTTCGGCCCGTTCGCCGAACCTTCACGCATGCCGCGTGACACGCGCGACCTGATCCGCCGCATGCCCGGAGTGGCTGACGCCGGCGCTGTGACGTTCCAGACCGTGCAGGCCATGGCGGGCGGCAAGCCGGTTCGGCTGTGGCTCGAGGGCTACGAACCCGGCAGGCCGGGCGGCCCGGCCAATCTGGTCGCCGGACACGGGTTGACCGAAAGCCATTATCAGATCGTGGTCGATGTCTCCTCCGGCCTGCGGCTCGGCGAAATCGTGCCGCTCGGTCCCTACCGCGATCCCTACACCGTGGTCGGGCTGACGCGCGGCATGGTGAGCTCGTCGGGAGATCCGGTGGCGTGGGTCGCCTTGCTCGACGCACAGGCACTGCAATTCGCGGTGCCGCCGGCGTTGGAGCGGCGCGAACGTGCCGCCGGGCGAAGCCCGGCCACGACGGCTGATATCAACGCGGTGCTGGTCCGGGTACTGCCGGCCGCGGCGCCGGCCGCGGTGGCCGACGAGATTGCGCGGTGGAAGCACCTGTCCGCGGTGCCGGAGGCCGAGGAGGAGCGCTACCTCACGCTGTTCGTGATCCAGAAGATGCAGCAGCAGCTCGGCCTGTTCATGGGCATCCTGATCACGGTCTCCGCCGTGATCATCGCGCTGATCATCTACACGCTGACCATGGACAAGCTGCGCGCGATCGCCACGCTGAAGCTGATCGGCGCCCCGGACCGGGTGATCGTCGGGCTGATCGTGCAGGAGGCGCTGGTGCTGGGCGTGACCGGGTTCGCCATCGGCCTGGTTTTGATCGAGCAGGTGAAGGGGTATTTCCCCCGCCGCGTGCAGATCGAACCGCGCGACCTGGCGGTGCTGTTCGTCGTCGTCATCATCGTCTGCCTGCTGGGCTCCGTACTCGGCGTGCGGGCGGCGGTGAAGATCGAGCCCGCCGAGGCGCTGGCTGGTGGCTGACGCGGTGACGCTGCCGGACGATGGACCGCGGGTCGAGCTGCGCGGCATCTGCAAGCATTTTGGGGCGGGCGCGAGCCGGGTCGATGCGCTGGCCGATATCGCGCTGACGGTGCGTGCCGGGGAGACCGTCGGGCTGCGCGGGCCGTCGGGCTCCGGCAAGAGCACGCTTCTCAACGTGATCGGCTGCGTCACCGAGCCGAGCAGCGGCTGGATGCGGCTCGACGGTGAGCCGGTCTATGACGGACGCTGGCTGCGGTCTGACCTGCGCCGGCTGCGGCTGTTCCGAATCGGCTTCATCTTCCAGACCCACAACCTGCTGTCATTCCTCGACAGCACGGAGAACATCGCCGAGGCGATGGAACTCGCCGGCGTGCGCCCGCACGAGGCCCGCGCCCGCGCGGTGGCGCTGCTCGACTACCTCGGCGTCGGCCACCGTGCACGTGCCTATCCCGGGGAGTTGTCCGGCGGGGAGGCGCAGCGCGTCGCGATCGCCCGCGCGCTGGCCAACGGCCCGCGGATCATCCTGGCTGACGAACCGACCGCCCCGCTCGATTCCGCGCGCGCCGGCGCGGTGATGGACCTGTTGCGCCGCATCGCCCGCGACCAGCAGGCGGCGGTGCTGGTGGTCACGCATGACGAAACCATTTTCGACCGGTTCGACCGGCTGATCTCGATGCGTGACGGACGGATCGAGGGCGAGGAGGTGTTCGCCCGCGCCGACGGGGTTCCGTAGAGGACGGGACATGCCGAGCAGGACGATCGCGCCCGCATCTCCGTCGGCCGTCCGACAATTTGTATCACACGCGAGGGCCACGCGTGGGGCGGGCGCAATCCTCGCGCCACCGGCGCCGCCACATATATGACTGCCGGGCTTGGCGATTACCCGCCGCTCGGGCATGCGCGGCGTGGGGTCTGGCGCCGGCGCGCGGACGATCACGTCATGCGAGGGCAGCCGCCGTCAGGCTTGGCCGATGACACCGACCCCGCGTTCAACGCTACCCTCGGCGTCGTCGGCGGCAAAACGCGCGAACCGTGTTGCCAGCATGGGAAGGACGAGCAGGGTGAGCACGGTGGAACTGCACAGCCCACCCAGGATCACGATCGCCATCGGCCCTTCGATCTCCTGCCCCGGCAGGCTGGCGCCGATCGCCAGCGGCAGCAGCCCGAGCGCGGTCACCGACGCGGTCATCAGGATCGGCGTCAGCCGGTTCATCGCCCCGATCCGAGCGGTTTCCCGCGACCACGGCAGCCCTTCCTCGATCACCAGCGTCCGGTAATGCGACAGCAGCATCAGCGCATTGCGCAACGTGATCCCAAACACCGTGACGAACCCGACTGCGGCACCGAGCGAGACGGGCAGGCCGGCGATCCAGATCGCCGCCACGCCGCCGACCAGCGCGAACGGAATATTCGCCGCCAGCAGCAGCACCGTCCGGGCATCGCGCAGCGCGATCACCAGCAGTCCCAGAATGGCGGCAAGCGCGAGCCCGGCATGCAGCAGGAGTTCCAGTCTGGCCTTGCCTGAAGCCGCCGCGGTGCCGCCGATCCGGAGGTAATCGCCAGGCGCGAGCTGCACGTTTGCCAGGACGTGTGTTGCCCGGGCGATGAACTGGCTCGCTCCCCCACTGACATTGACGGTCACGAGCTGAACGCGCCGAGCCCCACGATGCAGGATCAGGGACTGGCCGGCGCGCTCGCGAATTTTCGCCAGCGCGCTGAGCTGGACCACCGCACCGGCGGCGTTGGCGATCGGGATCGAACCCAGGGCCAGCGGATCCGCACGCAGAGACGGTGGCAACACCACGACGATCGGGACCGAACGGATGGCGCTATAGACGCGACCGACCGTGCGGCCGGCGTAGCTCGTTTGGATCGCGCGCAGCACCTCCGCGGCGGTAAAGCCGAACCGGGCGAGCGCCGCGTGGTCCAGCCGAATCGACAGCTCCGGGGTGCCCGGCGGCGCCTGGATGCGCACGCCGGCGGCACCACGAACCTTGCGGAGCACCGCCGCGACCCGCTGGGCGTCGGCATTCAAAGCGGCCAAGCGCTGGCCGTAGATCGTGACGATGACGGGTGCCGTAACACCGGACAAGGTTTCGTGGATTCGCTCCGTCAGGAACGTGTTGGCCCACCAACGCACGCCAGGTACGCCTCTGATGGCGGCGAGGATGCGCCGTTCCGTCCCGCGGCTGTCGAGGCTGCCGGCCGGGGTCAGGCCGACATCGATTTCCGCCTTGTTGGTCAGCGCGTTCCCGTTCGACAGATGGGCCCGGCCGACATGGACGACCACATGGGCGACCTCCGGCATATGCTCCATGGTACGGACCGCGCGCCGCGCGACTGCCAGCATGGTGTGGATCGACGTGCCCGGCGCGGTCTGAAAATGAACGATCAGGTCGTTTTCGTGGAACTGGGGCAGGAACTGGGTCCGGAGCGCGGGAATGCTGGCAAAGCCACCGATCAGCAGCAGCACGATCAGCACCAGCACGCTCCGGGCATGGCGGTTGACCGTCTCCAGGACCCGGCCATAACCGCGCTTGGCATACGCCACGACGGGCGGATCAGCCGGATCCAACTGTGCACGCCCGAGCAGCACCATGGCGAGCGCGGGCGTGACGGTAAGGGCCACCACCAGCGATGCCAGGATTGCCAGGATGTAGGCCACTGCCAGCGGGCTGAACAGGCGCCCGGCAACCCCCGCCAGGCGCAGTACCGGCAGGAAGACGATGACGACCGAAATTGTGGCAAAGATGACGGCCTTCCGCACCTCCATCGTGGCGCGCAGGATCACCCCCGCGGTCGGCAGGGGGGCCGGCAGCCCTGCGTTCCTACGCAGGCGTCGGTGGATGTTCTCGACGCCGACCACCGCGTCGTCCACCACCTCGCCGAGCGCGATGGCCAACCCGCCCAGCGACAGGGTGTTGAGGCTGAAGCCGAAAGCACCGAGGATCAGAGCCGCAGCCAGCAGCGACAACGGGATGGCGGCGAAGGAGATCACGGCGGTGCGCCAATTGCGCAAGGCAAGGTAGAGCACCAGCAGGATCAGGCCGGCACCGATCGCCAGTGAGTTGCGAACGTCGTGGAGGGCCGTGATGATGAACGACGCCGGCCGCACCGCATTCGCGGTCACGATCACCCCGTCGCGCTTCATGGCCGGCGCCAGTAGCGCGAGCGCACGGTCGAGCCCGCTTGTCACCTGCAACGTATTGGCGCCGTACTGCAGGCCGATCACCAGCACGAGCCCCGGCTTGTCGCCGACCAGCGCACCGCCGATGCGTGGCGGCGGGGCGGCCACGATATGCGCCACGTCACCAAGGGTGACGCTCTGATTGCCTCGGCGGAGGAAGAGACTGCCGGCCAGAATCATCGGGTCGACGGCCTGGCCGTGGGTCAGCAGGAAAAGCTGCTGATTGGGCGTATCGACCACCCCGGCGCCGCGCACCGCGCTCGCCGAGCCGGCCGCGGCCACAAGCTGGTTCAATCCGGCATGCAGGCTCACCAGCTTGTCCGGGTCGAACTGCACCTGCAGCTGTTCCGGCCGGGCGCCAAAGATCACGACCTTCGATACGCCGGGCACCGCCAGCAGGGCCGGACGAATGGTCCAGCGGGCGATCTCCGTCAGTTCCATGAGCGAGAGCTTCGGCGCACGCAGGCCCACCGCCAGCGCGACTCCGGTCGAGGACTGCAACGGTGCCAGTACCGGCTTCGCGCCCGGCGGCAGTGAGCTCGTGAGTGGCGCCAGCCGCTCGGTCACCAGCTGGCGGTCGAGATAGACGTCGGTGCCGCCGTGGAAGACGGCATTGACGACGGACAGACCTTCCATCGACTGCGAGCGCAGGGCGGACAGTCCGGGAATACCGTTGACCGTGTCCTCGATCGGCGTGGTCACCAGCGCCTCGATCTGGCGGGGTGCCAGGCCCGGGGCGTTGGTGACGATGGTGACGGTCGGTTGGCCGAATTCCGGAAAAACGTCATAGCGCGCGCCGATCACCCCGACGGTGCCGACCAGGACCAGCGCCAGGGCTGTGAACAAAACAAGCAGGCGAAAGCGCAGGCAGAATTCGACAATCGCACGCATCAGGGGGCATCCGGCTTGGGCTTCGGCTTGCCGGAGGCGTCGGCGGAGAGCAGCAGCGCCGCGCCCTGAACCACGATGCGCGAGCCCGGGACAAGAGTGCCGGCTTCATCCTGGGGCAGGAAATACATGTCGCCGTCGGCCGGCAGGACATGGACCTGGACGGGGGCGAACGCATTCGCGGCCAGTTCCCGGTAGATGATCTGTCCGCCGCTGCGCCAGACCACCGCAGCCTTCGGGACCATTAGGCCGACCCGCGCGGCGGTTGTGTCCAGGCTCACGGTCAACGGCGTCCCGATCGGGATCGAGTCTCGCGCGTCCGCAAGATAGAAGAGGCTTTGCCCGGCCCAGTCGGCGGCAACACGCGGGGACCGGCCAAGCAGGTGCAGCGCGAGCCGCGTGCCGTCCGCCGCCACCGCCGGGGCAAGCATCGGTGGGCTCGGCAGCGCCTGACCCATCGGCAAGCTGACCTGGATCAGCAGCACCGACCCGAGTTCGAGACCAGGGACCGGCCCGCTGCGAGACGCGATCGCCGCCGCCAGGCCTGTCCCCCAGTCGCTGCGGATCTTCGTCTGCAACGCGGCCAGGCGGGCGCTGGCCGTCGCCAGGTTGGCCGTCACGACCG
>JAJZVE010000284.1 GCA_021845835.1 Pseudomonadota bacterium
GAAACCAGCCCGCCCAGCGCCAGCGCCGCGATCATGAACGCGACCAGCACCTCCAGCAGCGCGAAGCCGCGCTGGTCCGCCCGCCGCCGCGTCAGCGCGCGAACAGCGCGCGCGCCGCCTGCAGCACCCGTGCCTGATAGCGCGCGTTCAGCGCCGGGGTCGCGGAATGGTAGTCGCCGATCGCCCGCATCAGGTCGCCGCGCCGTTCCGCCAGATGCAGGCGCAGGATCAGCCCGGCGGCGGAGATGTTGAAGCAGGCGTCGGCAACCAGCCGCCGCTCCACCTCCGCTTCCGGCAACCGGCTGATCCGGGCGAGCGGCCGCAGCCAGACCGTGTTCACCTGCATCACGCCCAGGTCGGCGGTGCCGTTGGCGTTGCGGCTGATGCGGCCAACCGTGCCGCCCTCCACCCGCTGGATCGACGGCAGCACGCGCGGCGGCAGATGCAGCGTCGCCGCCACCAGGGTCATGCAGGCGAGATAGGGAACCGCCATCGGCGCTGTCTCCGTGGCCGTGAAGGGAGGCGGTCCCTGTCGGGACCAGGAAGGGCGGGACCGGCATGGCGCGGGCGATGCGGGTCAGCGCGCCGCCGTGCCGCGCGCGACGTGGCCGGTCAGCCAGTCCACGCGGATCAGCACGCGCTCGGCCCCCCCGGCCAATACGATGCTGCCGCCGCCGGAACTGCCGTCGGGCGCGAAGCGGATCACGCCGGGCGCGGACAGCGCGACCGCGCGCGGCAGCGGCAGCGGTGCGGTGTCGCTCGGGCGCAGCGCGTGCGCGGCGGCGTCGATGGCGACCGTCACCGTGCGGTCATCCCGGATCGCCCGCCCGCGCGCGTCGCGCAGCGCCGCCGTCACCGCGTCGGCCGCCGCCCGCGCCTGCAGCGCCGGGCTTGGGCCATGGCCGCGCGTCAGCAGCATCGCGGTGCCAAGCCCCAGCACCGCCAACACCACCAGCATCTCCAGCAGGGTGAAGCCGCGTTGGCATCGCTCAGGTCGCGAGGTCATTGAGGCTCAGCATCGCCAGCAGCAGCGCGATCACGATCGCCGCCACCGCCGCGCCCATGACCAGCGTGATCGCCGGCACCAGCAGCGCGATCAGCCGCTGCATCGCGGTGCGCGTCGCCTCCTCGTGGATGTCCGCCGCGCGCAGCGCCATGGCGCCGAGCTGCGCGGTTTCCTCGCCAAGCTGCAGCAGATGCACCGTCCGTACCGGGAACAGCCCGGCTGCCTCCAGCGCCCCCGCCAGCCCGCCGCCGCCCTTGGCGCGGTCCGAGGCTGCCGCGACCGCCGCCGCCGCCGCCTGGTTGCCCAGCGCCTCGCGCACCACCTGCAGCGCCGCGATCAGCGGCATGCCGCCTTCCAGCAGCGTGCCGAGCATGCGCGCGAACCGCGCCGCCACCGCCTCGCGCAGCAGCCGCCCGATCAGCGGCAGGCGCAGCACCAAGCGATCGGCCAGCAGCCGCACCGAAGGCTGCGCCAGTGCCGCGCGCAGCGCCAGCGCCAGCACGGGCAGGGCCAGCAGCACAGACGGCCCGTCGGTGCCGACCGCATCGCCCAGCGCGATCAGCATCCGCGTCGCGCGCGGCAGGGCGACGCCGTTCTGCGCGAACAGGGGGACGAATTCCGGCAGCACCTGCGTCAGCAGCAGCGCGATGGCGCCGGTCGCGGCGACCGTCAGCAGCGCCGGATAGATCAGCGCCGAGGTGACGGAACTGGCGAGGCTGCGCTCCCGCTCCAGCAGCACGGCGAGGCGCCGCAGCGTCTCCGCCAGCGTCCCGCTCGCCTCGCCCGCCCGCACCAGCCCGACATACAGGCGGGAGAAGCTGCGCGGCTGCCGCGCCAGCGCGGTCGCGAGCGCGGTGCCGTCGCGCACCGCCTCGCGCACCGCGCCCATCACGGCACGCACCCGCGCATTCGGCGCCGTGCCGACCAGGAAGCGCAGCGCGCGGTCGAGGTCCTGCCCGGCGCCGAGCATGATCGCCAGCTCGCGCGTGACATTCGCCACGTCCTGCTTGCCCAGATGCGCGCCGCGCCCGAGCCGCAGCGCCATGCCATCGCGCCAGAAGCCGGCACGGCGCGCCTGCAGCGGCACATGGCCGAGACGCTGCACGGCGGCGATCACCGCCGCCGCGTCGTCCGCTTCCATCTCGCCGCGCACGAGGTCGCCCGATGCGGCAATCGCCGTGTAGCGGAAGCCGGGCATCGCTCAGCCGTCGCCTCCGGCCTCGCTGCGCAGGCTGCGCGTCACCTCCTCGATGGTGGTGATCCCCTCCAGCGCCGCCTGCAGCGCGGCGCGGCGCATCGTCACCATGCCGGCAGCGACGGCGGCACGCTCGATCTCCGCCTGGTCGGCGCGGGCAAACACCAGCCGCTCGATCTCGGGCGTCGGATGCAGGTATTCGGCGACCGCCAGCCGGCCGCGATAGCCCGTGCCGCGGCATTGCGGGCAGCCGGCCGCGTGCCACAGCACGGGCCGTGCGTCGCCGCCCGGCGCGAGCGCCAGCCGCTCCAGCAATCCCGGCGGCGCCGCTTCCTCGCGCCGGCAGGCAAGGCAGAGCCGGCGCACCAGCCGCTGCGCCAGCACGCCGCGCAGCACCGCGGTGATCAGGTAGTCCTCCAGCCCCATGTCGCGCAGCCGGGTGATGGTGGCGGCGGCGGAGTTGGTGTGCAGCGTGGACAGCACGAGATGTCCGGTCAGCGCCGCCTGGGCGGCGATCTGCGCCGTCTCCAGGTCGCGGATCTCGCCGACCATGATCACGTCCGGGTCCTGCCGCAGGATCGAGCGCAGCAGCGTCGCGAAGGTCAGGCCGATCGCCGGCTTCACCTGGATCTGGTTGATGCCGGCGAGCTGGTATTCGATCGGGTCCTCGACCGTCACCACCTTGCGGGTTTCCGCGTTCAGCGCGCGCAGCCCGCTGTAGAGCGTGGTGGTCTTGCCGCTGCCGGTCGGCCCCGTCACCAGCACGATGCCGTTGGGCAGATCGAGCGCCGCACGCAGCCGCGCCACCACCGGCGCGGCGAGGCCGAGCCGCGCGGTGTCGAAGCTGACCGCGGTGCGATCCAGCACGCGCATCACCACCGTCTCGCCGTGCAGCGAGGGGACGGTGGAGACGCGGAAATCCACCTCCTGCCCGCGCACGGCGAGGCGGATGCGCCCGTCCTGCGGCAGGCGCCGCTCGGCGATGTCCAGCTTCGCCATGATCTTGATGCGCGAGGTGATGGCGGCGGCGAGGCCGGGCGGCGGCGCCGTGGCGTCCTGCAGCACGCCGTCGTAGCGGAAGCGCACGCGCAGCCGGTCCTCGAACGGCTCGACATGGATGTCGCTCGCCTGCGTCTCCACCGCGCGCGCGATCAGCTGGTTGACCAGCCGGATCACCGGCGCCTCGCTGGCGAGGTCGCGCAGGCGCTCCGCATCCTCGGCCAGCGGCGCATCGGCGTCGTCGGCGCCCGCCGCCGGATCGGGCGCGGCCGCGGCCCTGTCGCCGTAAAGCCGCTCCAGCGCCGCCTCGATCTCGATCGGCAAGGCGACTTCCAGCGTCACCGGCAGTCCGGTAGCGGTCGCGATGGCGGCGGGCACGAACGGGTCGAGCGGATCGGTGCAGGCCAGGATCAGCCGCCCGTGCTCGACCGCGACCGGCAGGGCCCGGCTCGCCCGCAGGAAGCGCGGCGCGATGCGGTCGGCGAACAGCGGCGCGTCCGGGTAGCGTTCGGGCGCCGTGATCCGCGTGCCGAGCAGCGTGGCGTAGGCGTCCGCAAGGCTGCGTTCGGTCAGCAGGCCGAGCTGGATCAGCGCCAGGTCGAGCCGCTGCCCGGTTTCCCCGGCGACGCGGCGGGCGCGGTCGAGCATGCGGTCGTCGCACTCCCCGCGTTCGCCGAGAAGCTGTGCGAGAGCGGCGAGCGCCATCGCCAGGCTGCCGTTCGGGGCAAGCATGTCCATGCTGATGACCCAACAAGATCAGGCACACGATGATCCGATGCTTGTGTGCGCACCGCCCTGCCCTGACAAGATAAAAGGAATGCGGGAGCCATATTGTCTTCAAATTGTCATGTTTTTATACAGTTTAATACTATATTAAAAATGCAATGACAACGCCGGCCTGCCACATGCGCCGGATGTGCAATATATTGTGTCGCGATACGTGTTCTATTTCATTCCACCCCCGGTTTCCGGCCGATCGGTCAGGCGGCTGCGCTCAGGTCAGGTGCTGCAGCAGCCAAGCGGCCCAGATCGCCACCGCCAGCGGCGGCCCGAACGGCACCGCCAGCGTTGCCGCCAGGACCCTGCGGCGCGTCAGCAGGGCCAGCGCGATGCCCAGCAGCGCGGCGGCGAACACGATCCACGGCAGCGCCGCCGCACCGGTCCAGGCGCCGCCGGCCGCCAGCAATTTCGCATCGCCGCCGCCCAGCCCATCCTGCCGGCGGAGCGCGCGATAGAGCAGCGCCACGCCGCGCAGGCCGAGAAAGCCCAGCCCCGCGCCCGCCACGCCGGCCAGCGGATCGCCGTCCCGCAGCACCGCGCTGGCGGCAAGACCAGCCAGCAGCAGCGGCAGGGTCAGCACGTCAGGCAGGATGAAGTGCCGCCAGTCGATCCACGCCAGCGTCAGCAACGTCCAGCCCAGCAGGCAGCCCAGCCAGAGCTGGAGCCCGTCCGCCCCCGTCGCCGCGGCCACGATGGCCACGGCCGACGCCGCCGCCTCGATCGCGGGATGGAACCAGCCGATGTCAGACCCGCAGTGGCGGCAGCGTCCGCGCAGGCACGCCCAGCTGACCAGCGGCACCAGTTCCGCCGCCGACAGGACATGCCCGCACCGCTCGCACGCCGAGCGCGCCCAGGCCACCGGACGGCCCGCCGGCAGGCGCGCGACCAGCACGCCCAGGAAGCTGCCGACAAAGGGCGCGAACAGCAGCGGCGCGAACCATGGGGGCAAGGACATTGCCGCTGCCTGCCACACGCCCCGCCGGGCGACAACACGCGTATGCCGCACATCTGGACAAGGATGCCCGCATGATCGGCGGTTTTCGAAATGCCGTCATGGAATCTTCATCTTCGAAAATCACCGCACGGGCCATGCGTGACTTGGCGGCACGTCGCGGCACGCTGTATGCGACGCGGCGGACGGAAGGGAATCGTCGCAATGCCTGACGGCCATCGCCGCCGCCGTCCCGATGAAGGCGGCTTCACCTTGCTGGAAATCCTTGTTGTCATCGCGATCCTTGGCCTGCTGATCGGCCTTGTCGCGCCGGCGGCGCTGCGCCAGCTCGGCGGCGCGCGCGCATCTGTGGCGCATCAGTCGATCGCGCGGCTCGGCTCCGTCCTTGATCTCTACAAGCTCGATGTCGGCAGCTATCCGAGCGGCGACCAGGGACTTGCCGCCCTCGTCGCGCGCCCCGCCGGCGTCGATGCCTGGAACGGGCCGTATCTGAAAAGCGGCAGGGCGCCGCTTGATCCCTGGAATCATCCCTATGTCTACCGGCAGCCATCGGTGCGGCAGAACCACGATTACGATCTCTGCTCGGGCGGCCCGAACGCGGTCAGCGGCGATCCCGGCGCCGCCGGCATGATCTGCAATCCCTGACCCTGCCACGCATCACCTGTGCGCCGGCCGCGGCGGCGCGCCGCCTCGGCCGAGCGCTTGCCGCCTCTGCCGGGATCGCGATGAACACTGCCCCGCCCGCGACCTTGACCGGATAGGCCGTCAGGTCGGCGCAGACGCAAGCGGGTGCAGCGGCTGATGGGAAAGCCGTCGGAGGGCTTTCGCCGATCCACCAGCGGCCGCGGACGGCGGTTCCGCATCCCGAGCACCGGGTCTGTCCCTACCTGCTGCGGGACTTGGCGATCGACAGGCCGAATCCTGTTTGGCGCGCGGGCATCACGCATATTCCGGTGCGCAGCAGATTTCCTTACCTGGTGGCGATCACGCACTGAGCGGAGCTGCCCAAGATTCCGCGCGCGCAGCGCATGGAATGGCAGCGGAGGGGACGCGCAAGGTGCTGTCGTGGCGCGTGTCGAACACCATGGAGGTGGAGTTCTGCATCGGGGCGGTGGAAGAAACCCGCGGCTTCTTCCTTGCCAAGCGGGCCGCACTTCGCCCCTCCGGAGAGTGCCGAGCGCCATCCCTCCCGCAACCTGACCTGCCCGATCAAGCGGAATCTACACCAGAAGACCCTCATCAGCGGCTACGCCTAAAGATATCCGGCGCAATACTGCGGGGGCGGCCGGCTTCGTAGCGGATGCGACAGGCAAGCGATGAGTCCCGCCTTGAAGGAGCATGATGGCGCAGATGTGCCGCGACCCTGGCTGTCGCGGTATCCACGCGGCGTGC
>JAJZVE010000285.1 GCA_021845835.1 Pseudomonadota bacterium
GGCCTCTGGGGCGGGGCGGATTTCCCGTTCGCGACGCGACAGGAATTTGTCGCCGCGATGGAGGCCGGCGGGATCGCGGCGATGGAGGTGCTGGCGCGGGATTTGAAGGCGCTCGGCCTCTACGCCGCGCGGTCGCTGTCGTACGAGGGAATCGAGGTCGAGATCGTCGAACACGCGCTCAGCCGCGAGCAGGTGCGCATCTACGACGCCTACGCCGAGGCCTTCCAGGTGATCCACGCCAACCTGAGCGAAGCCCTGGAGGCCGCCAACGTCACCGGGCCGTCCGGCACGCTGAACCGCCTGGCGAAGGCGGCGGCGCGCTCGGCCTTCGAATCGAACAAGCAGCGCTTCTTCAACCACCTGATCACCGCGATGAAGGTGCCGACGCTGATCGGCGCGATCGAGCGCGATCTTGCCGAGGAGGCCGCGTGCATCGTGCAACTGGTTTCCACCGGCGAGGCGCTGCTGGACCGGCGGCTGGCCGACATTCCGGCCGGTGAATGGGCCGACGTGCAGGTGGACATCACCCCGCGCGAATACGTCCTTGACTACCTCGCGCACGGCTTCCCTACGCAGCTGTTCGAGGTATTCACGGACAGCGAAGGCAATCTGCTCTCCCGCCCGGTGTTCCGCGACGGCCAGCCGGTGCAATCGCGCGAGGCGGTGGAGCGGCGGGACCGGATGATCGAGCATCTCGCCGCCCTGCCGGCGGTGCAGGGTGCGCTCGATCAGATCGTCCAGCGATTCGGCACCGATCAGGTCGCCGAGGTCACCGGGCGGTCGCGGCGTGTCGTGCGCAAGGTCGCCGCCGATGGCACCGAGAGGCTCGCCGTCGAGACCCGCCCCGGCTCGGCCAACCTCGCCGAGACCCAGGCCTTCATGGACGACGAGAAGCGCATCCTGGTCTTCTCCGACGCCGGCGGCACGGGGCGAAGCTATCACGCCGACCTCGCCGTGCGGAACCAGCGCCGGCGGGTGCACTACCTGCTGGAGCCCGGCTGGAAGGCGGACACCGCCATTCAGGGGCTGGGTCGCTCGAACCGCACCAATCAGCGCCAGCCGCCGCTGTTCCGCCCGGTGGCGACCGACGTGCGCGGGGAGAAGCGCTTCCTCTCCACCATTGCTCGCCGGCTCGACAGCCTCGGCGCGATCACCCGCGGCCAGCGCCAGACCGGGGGTCAAGGCCTGTTCCGCGCCGACGACAATCTGGAGAGCCAGTATGCCCGGGCGGCACTCCGGCAGTTCTACGGAATGATCTTCGCCGGCAAGGTGGAGTGCTGCTCGTTGCAGCGTTTCGAGGAGACGACGGGGCTTGACCTCTCCGACCGCGACGGGTCGCTGCGCGAGGACCTGCCGCCGATCACCACCTTCCTGAACCGCCTGCTGGCGCTGCCGATCGCGTTGCAGAACGGGCTCTTCGCGGTCTTCGAGGAGCTGCTCGCCAGCCGCATCGAGAACGCGATCGCCGCTGGCAGCTACGATGTCGGCGTCGAGACGCTGACGGCGGACAGCCTTCGTATCGCCGAACGGCGCACCATTCATACCCATGCGGCGAGCGGCGCCGAAACGCGGTTGTTCAAAGTGATGCGGCGGGACCGCAACCGGCCGCTTCCCGCCGGCGACGCGCTTGCCCTGGCGCGGGACAAGCGGGCGCGGCTGCTGGTCAACGCCCAGTCCGGCCGTGCCGCGGTGCAGGTGCCGGCGCCAAGCCTGACCCTCGATGACGGCGAGGTGCAGCGCCGGGTCCGTCTGGTCCGGCCGATGGCCCGTGAGACGCTCGCCCTCGACGCGCTGGATCATACCCATTGGGAGGAGGCGGATCCCGAGCGGTTCGCCGCGACATGGAATGCCGAAGTGGCCCAGGTGTCGGAATTCACCGAAAGCGCGTTCCACGTCGTTACCGGCCTGCTTCTGCCGATCTGGAACCGGCTGCCCGACGAATCGCTGAGGGTCTATCGCCTGCAGAGCGATGATGGCGAGCGGGTCATCGGCCGCCTGATCTCGCCCGCCGCCATGGGCGAAGTTTGCCGGGCGCTCGGGCTGGACGACGCGCCGACACTGACGCCGAAGGAGGCGTGGTCTGCCGTGCTCGTCGATGGCGACGTGCTGCATCTTGCCGGCGGGCTCACCATCCGGCGCGGGATGTTGATGGGTGCCGCCCGCGTCGAACTCGCCGGCTTCACCGAGGGGGCCGTCGATCAGCTCAAGGCGATGGGGCTGACCAGCGAGATCATCGCTTGGCGGCTGCGGCTGTTCATCCCGGTCACCGAACGCGGACCCGCGATCCTGGCGGCGCTGTTCGAGCGATCCCCGGTCATCCGCGTCGTCGATCGCGTCGCGGCCTGAACGCGGAGACCATCCATGTCCGGGTCCGCCGCCGAACTGGCGCACCGCCTCGCGCGCGAGGCCGAGGCCGTGTGCCGCCACTACCTCTCCAACGGCCGCCGCCAGGGCCGCTACTGGCTGGTCGGCGATGTCCGGAACAGCCCCGGCCGCAGTTTGTTCGTGCGGCTGACCGGGCCGGAGACCGGCCGAGGCGCCGCCGGCAAATGGACCGAACATGTTGCGGCGAAGGTTATGTTGCGGATCTGCGATTGGGCTTTGTCCCACGGGCGATCACCAGCTCCTACGCAACATAATGTCAGCACATGGCGGGGGGTTTCGTGATGCCCCGAGACGCCTCCGAACTGTCGCGCCGCCTCGCCCGTGATGCCGAGGCGGCCTGTCGCCATTACCTGTCCAACGGGCGGCGTCAGGGCCGTTACTGGACGGTGGGCGACGTTCGCAACGCACCCGGCCGGTCGATGTTCGTCCGGCTCAGCGGACCGGAGTCCGGTCCCGGCGCCGCCGGTCATTGGACCGATGCCGCCTCGGCCGAACATGGCGATCTCCTCGACGTGATCCGCGAGAGTTGCGGCCTCATCGACTTTCGCGACGTCGCCGAGGAGGCGCGGCGCTTTCTGAGCCTGCCGCGGCCCGAACCCCGCCAAGCCCCGACGCCCGTTCGTACACCCGTCCCCGCCGGATCGCCGGAAGCGGCACGGCGGCTGATCGCCATGTCGCAGCCGATCGGCCGGACGCTAGTCGAGACCTACCTATCCACTCGCGGCATCGAGGCGGTCCATGATGCCGGTGCACTGCGCTACCAGCCGCGCTGCTACTATCGCCCGGACGACGGTTCGCTGGCTCAGAGGCGGCCGGCGATGATCGCCGCCGTTACCGATCTCGACGGCAAGATCACCGGCGCACATCGCACCTGGCTTGCGCCGGACGGCTTTGGCAAGGCAGCGGTCGACACGCCGCGACGTGCCATGGGCAGCCTCCTCGGCCATGCCGTGCGCTTTGGTGCAGTCGACGACGTTCTCGCTGTCGGCGAAGGCATCGAGACGATGCTATCCCTGCGCCTGACGCTGCCTGCCATGCCGATGGCCGTCGCGCTTTCGGCCAACCACCTTTCCGCCCTTCTGCTGCCGCCGACATTGCGTCGGCTCTACATCGCCCGCGATGCCGATGCCGCGGGCGACATGGCGCTTGCGGCCTTGACCGAACGCGCGGCAGCAGCGGGCATCGAGGCGCTGGCCCTGTCTCCGAGGCTGGGCGACTTCAACGAGGACCTGCAAGCCTTCGGCCCCGGCGCGCTGCGGGCTGCGCTGCGCCCCCAGCTCGCACCGCAGGATGCCGTGCGATTCATCCGCGAAGCATCAGCCAGAACAGGGTGAGGCGGCTCCCGAGTCACAAGGATTTCAGGAAGGCCATCAGGTCCTTGTCCTCCTTCCATGAGCGCCCAGGTCTTGGTTGACCAACCTCGCATAGAGCTACGGCGTTGGCTTTCAGCGTGAGGTCTATTTCGGCATAGATATTGGTGGTGCTGATCGAGACGTGGCCGAGCCAGGCGCGGATGGTATTGATGTCCACGCCGGCGAGAACCAGGTGGCAGGCCGTCGTGTGCCGGATCACATGCGGGGTTATCGTTCTGCCCGCCAGTTCGGGAACCCGCGCGGCGCAACGTTCGATGAGCCGGTAGACCCCGAAGCGGGTGAACTGCGTTCCAAGTCTGCTGACAAACACGGGGGCCTCTGCTTCGCGGTCGAGGATCTCGTTTGCCAGAAGCCGTTCGGTTTCCGGCCACAGCGGACATTGGCGCATCTTGCCGCCCTTCCCGTGCAGGGTGACAAGATCGTGACCACCGTTGCCGCGCCCGAACTTCAGATCCCGCACTTTCAATTGCGTGGCCTCGGAGACACGTGCCCCGGTGTTGTAGAGGAAGAGCAGCAGCGCGTATTCGCGTCGCCCTCGGCTGGTCTTGCGATCGGGCACGGCGAGCATGGCCTCCATTTCCGTCCTCGTCAGCCATCCGACTGGTGGCGACATGGATTTCTTCGATGCGATTGCGCGGATATGGCCGCACCATTCGACATGAGCCGGATCCCGGCTACCGACGAAGCGGGCAAATGCACGGATCGCCGCAAGACGCTGATTGCGGGTTCGGACGGAACAGTCGCGGTCATCCTCGAGATGCGTGAGGAACTTCAGCACCAGCCCGGAGGTGAGATCGCGCACGGCCAAGCGGTCGACAGGCTTGCGCAGCTTGCCGCTGACGAACGGCAGCAGCAGGCTGAAGGTGTCGCGATAGCTCGTGCGGGTGTTGCGGGCCAGATTGCGTTCGGTGACGATGTACTCGACCAGGAAGCGCCTGAGCCATGGGCCAAGGAATTCACGTTCAGACATTCTCGCCCCCGCCCGCATAGCGCGCAAAACGCCGCGACGCCTGCTGCAGAAGCTCCGGCGTCATCGACAGATAGACCTTCGTGCCTTCCAGATCGGAATGGCCGAGGTAGGTCGAGAGTATCGGGAGCAGCCGTTGCACATCCGCCCCCTGCCGATACCAGGCCGTTAGGCTGTGAACCGCGAAGCTGTGCCTGAGATCATGCAGGCGCGGGGTCTGCCGTCCGACCTCCGCGCCGTGCACTCCGGCGATGCGCCGCAGCGCTTCGAATGCCGTCTGAACGGTACTGCTGGCGAGCCGCGTGCCGTCTCGGTTCGCCAGCAGGAACGCGGCTTCGCCCTGTGCAAGCCCGTCTCGAGGCCGCACGGACATGTAGTTTGCCAGCACCGCCGCGAGTTGCGATCCCACAGGAACCAGACGGCTCTTGTAGAACTTCGTGTCTCGGATGGTCAGGATGGCTTCCGACAAGTCCACATCCGCCAGCGTGAGCCCCGTGGCCTCGCTGAAGCGCAACCCGGCGCCGTAAAGCAGAAGAAGCAGGGTGCGGAACGTGACCGCGTCGAGTTGCCTGGCGCCGCGTCGGCAGGTCTCAACGTTCCTCGGATCAAGGAGTCGCTGCAGTTCGTCGCGCGCGTAGATGTAGGGCGGCGCACGCAAAGGCGATCTCGGTTCATCGCCCGGCAAGGGTGAACAGCGCGCATAGCCCCGGCTGATCGCATAGCGCCAGAACCCGGCAAGGGCGTAGTTCTTGTTCTCGCGATGCCGGGTCAGCGGGCCCTTGCCCGCCAGAAAGGCCAGAACCTGCGCCGTGGTGACCGCGTCGCACCCGGCGTCCCCCTCTGCATGACGGAGGAACTGACGCAGCAGATTCCGCGCAGTCGTGAACTTTGCGCCATGAGCCTGTCGCCAAAGGACATATTGCTCGATCGCCTCGCGCAGCGTCATGCCAGACCCTCCAGATCAAGGGCCGCCACCTCGCGAAGGGCCGTGAGATTCACCTTGGCGTAAATCGCGGTGGAAGACGGGTCGCTGTGTCCGAGAAAGTCCCCGATCACTTTCATGGACATGCCCTGGTCCAGAAGATGCTGGGCAGCAGCATGCCGCAAGGCATGCGTTCCACGACGACCGCTGACGATGCCGATGCCTGCGAGACGATCGTGGACGATTTTGCCGAGAGTCTTTCGGCCGACCGGTCGGATGGGCGCTTGCGACGTGAAGAAGAGGCTTCGTCCGTGACCGGTCGGACGGACCTCCGTGATGTAGCGCAGAATGGCATGGCCGACAGCCGGTGAGAGTGGCCAGACATGGGTTCGGCCCGGTTTGGGGCAACGAACGCGAATGATCTCGTTCTCCCAGTCCAGATCATCAAGCCGCAGACCGGCGACTTCCCCGGCTCGCAACCCGTAGGCGACAAACAGCATCAGGATCGCGCGGTCGCGCTTCTCGACTGGGCGATCGCCCTGAACGGAGGCCAGCAGACGCACAACGTCTTCGCGCTTGATGCCCTTCGGAACGGTCTCGTCCGCCATGAACCGAGGCGCCATGATCCCCGCAGACAGCCCCGTCCGACACCAGCCGCGC
>JAJZVE010000286.1 GCA_021845835.1 Pseudomonadota bacterium
ACGAGTATATCGCGCGCCGGCTGCCGGCGGTGGCGCCGGGCATCGCGCGCGGGCGGGTGGTGGTGGCGCATCTGGGCAACGGCGCCAGCATGTGCGCGCTGCACGACGGACGCAGCGTCGCCACCACGATGGGGTTCACCGCGCTGGACGGGCTGATGATGGGCACGCGCTGCGGCGCCATCGATCCGGGCGCGGTGCTGCACCTGATCCGCGGCCGCGGCATGACGCCGCAGGCGGTGGAGAACCTGCTGTACCATGAAAGCGGCCTGCTCGGCGTCTCCGGGGTGTCGAGCGACATGCGCGCCCTGCTCGCCAGCGCCGACCCGCGCGCGGCGGAGGCGGTGGCGCTGTTCGTGCATCGCATCGTGCGCGAACTCGGCGCGCTGGCGGCGGTGCTCGGCGGGCTGGACGCGCTGGTGTTCACCGCCGGCATCGGCGAGCACGCGGCGCCGGTGCGTGCGGAGGTGCTGCGCCGGTCGCGCTGGCTCGGCCTCGATCTGGACGAAGCGGCGAACGACGCCGGCGGCCCGCGCATCTCGCCGGCGGCGGCGCGGGTTTCTGCCTGGGTGATCCCGACCGACGAGAACCTGATGATCGCGCAGCATGTGCGCGACCTGCACGACGGCGACGGCCCGCAGGCGGGGCCGCCGCGGTGAGCCGTCTCAGCCCTGGTCGCTCCCGGTCGCCAGCCGCTCCAGCCCGGCGTGGTTGCGGATCACCACTTCGGACGGCGTCGGCGTCTCGATCAGCTTGTCGGCCCGCAGCCGCGTGAAGGTACGGCTCACGGTCTCGATGGTGAGACCGAGATAGTCGGCGATGTCGATGCGCGTCATCGGCAGCCAGACGATGCTGGCGTGCCCGCCGCCATAGGCGCAGAAGGCCGGCAGCAGCGCCTGCGCCTCGGCCCGCGCGACCAGGAAGCTGGCCAGGCGTTCGCGCGCGGTCTTGCGGCCGAGCAGCAGCATCTGCTCCTGCGCCACCACCAGCTCGTTCGACGCCACCTTCAGCAGCCGGTGCTCCAGCGCCGGAAAATCCTCCAGCAGCGCGCGCAGGCGGGGGCGGGCGAAGCGGCAGATGCGCATCGGTTCGACCGCCTCGGCGCCGAACGCATAGGTGGCGGAGACGGCCAGCCCAAGAAAATGGCCGACCCCGGCGAAGCCGGTGATCTGCCGCCGGCCGTCCGGCAGCAGCTTGAACAGCTTGGCGGTACCGCCGGTGACATTAAAAAAATGTTCGGCGGAATCGCCTTCCTCGATGAAGCAGCGGCCGGCCGGGACGGTGATCGTCTGGGCGGCGGCGGCGAGCCGCGCCATATCCTTGTCGTCGATCGCACTGCACACGCTGAAAGGTCGCGCGGAACAGGCAGCGCACGTATCGGTCGCCGATCGCTCGACGACCTGGGGGCGGACATGAAACATAAGACGGACGACTCCGGAAGCCTATCCGATCAGTAGGCAAGGCGCGACAATAGCGCCGATCCGGCGGCGTCGGAACCCTGTTTCCTGGATGGCACCTTTGTCACCTTGATTTGCGTCAAGGCCCCGGCGGACCGGTTGCGCGCAGAGTTCGGGCTCATTGCCTCCAGACAGGTTCGCGCGGAATGTCCGGCTTCACCTCCCATCTCGTCCCGCCCGATCAGGTGCGCACCGTCTATCCCCTGGTGCGCGAGACCGTGGCTGGACTGGACCTCAAGAGCTGGGTTGTCTTTGCGCGGCGGATCGCCCATCCGCGGCGTGCGACGCAGACCGGCATCCTCGCGGTCACGCGCGCCGGGCGCAGCCTGCCGTGCGGCGTGTTCCTGTATCACCGCGAGGCGCAACTGACCGGCGGGGCGGTGCTGGTCGCCGAGCATTTCGTGGCGCTCGACGTGGTGGACCCGCAGCCGGTGGTGCAGGCGCTGGTACGGGAACTGGACGCGCTGGCCAAGCGGCTCGGCTGCACGGCGATCCGTGTCGTGGTGCCGGGCGACTGCTCGCTGGTGCAGTCCGGGCTGCAGGCGGCGGGGCATCGGCCGCGCGGGCTGGCCCTGTGGAAGCCGGTGGAAAACGGCACGCCGCCGCGCCCGTCCGGCGTCAGGCCGGACCGCATCGCCGCCGCCCTGGGGACGCGGCCCGGGTAACGGGCCGCCGACCTATTTCGGCGGCTGCAACGTGATCCCGTAGCGGGCGTAGATGGCGGTGAGCGTGCCGTCGGCGGTGAGGTGATCGAGCGCGGCCTCGATCGCGGCGCGCAGCGCCGGGTCCGGCCGGCGCATGCCGACGGCGACGTTCCACACCAGATCGTGCTCGGCCTCGTCCGGCGGCACGAAGCCGAACCCCTGCCCCGGATGCTGCTGGTTGTAGTAGCCGGCGGACATCGGCGTCACCGCCGCGGCGTCCACCTCGTGCGCGGCGAGCGCCGCCAGCATGTCGTCCTCGAAACCGAACACGGAAATCGGGATGTGCTGCTGGCTCAATGTCATCGCCGCCAGCGACCCAACCTGCACGCCGACCTTGGTGTGCGCGTTCAGGTCGTGGAAGGACGCGATCGGGCTGCCCTGTGGCACCGCCAGCCCGACGCCGCTGCGGTAATAGGGCTTGGTCAGCTTGATGCCGTAATCCATCGCCTCCGGCTCGTCCACCTGGTCGAGCAGGATGTCGCAGCCCGCGCGCGGCACCTGGTAGGAGATCAGCACCCAGTCCGGCGTGAGCGACACCCCGAGCTGTTTGGCGAGCGCCTGCCCGACCTCGATCTGGAAGCCGGGCGGCTGCGCCGTCTTGCTCGCGAACGGCAGCGAGTTCGGATGCGCGCACAGCCCGATCTCGCCGGTATCGCGGATGGCGGCGAGCGTGCGCGCCTCGGCGCTCGCGCCCAGGAACGCGCCGGCGACCACGACTCCGGCCAACAGCGTACGCAGACGATGGGCTTGCATCACGGTCACCCCTGATCCGGCTTGAGGGAACGGATATAGGCGATGATGGCGTTGATGTCGTCGTCGCTGAATTCGCTGCCGAACGCCGGCATGGCGCCGAGCTTGCCGTTCTTGATGCGGTTGCGGATGAAATCGTCGCTGCGCCTGGTGTCCATCAGCTGCGGCCCTTTGCCGGCGACGCGGCCGCCGTCGGTGTGGCACCAGCCGCAGGTGGTCGCGAACAACTGCGGCACGTCCAGCTTGGACTCCGGTTCCGGCTCGGGGCGGATCTGCGCGACGGCGGGGGCGGCACACAACACGACCACGGCCACCGCCGCGACCAGTTTCGTCATCGAGGAGGGCATGAAAGAATCTCGAAAGCTGCGGGGACGAAAGTCGATCCGGAGGGCGGCGGCGCCGCCCCCCGGACTCGCCGAGATTACTTCAGCGAATAGACGACCAGGATGCCCTCGTCGCGCGGCATGCTCTTGTACGGCTCGCCGAACATGGCGGCGAAGCCGTCGCTGACCATGCCACCGAAGCCGGCGGTTACGGCGATGTACTGCTTGCCGTTCGCCATGTAGCTGACGATGCCGCCCTGGTGGCCGGTGCCGTCGCCGTGGTTCCACAGTTCCGCGCCGGTGCGGGCGTCGTAGGCATGCACGGTGCCGCGGCTGTCGGGAACGAACACGAGATTGCCGCCCGTGGACAGCACGCTCGCCATCGGCGGTTCGGGGAAGCGGACCTCCCACGACTTCCTGCCGCTGATCGGGTCGATCGCATCAAGATGGCCATAGATCTGATCGCCCGGAGGCGGCACTTCGTGGAAGTTGGCACCGATATTGAGCTGCACCACAGGCTGCGTCACCGGGGTGGTCTTCACGACCTCCAGGTCGATGCACCACTCGTTGCCGATCTTGTAGTACAGTCCGGTCTTCGGGTTGTAGCTGCCGTGGTTCCAGCTGATGCCGCCGTCGATCGCGGGGCAGAGCGGCTCCTTCTGCTTGCCTGCCGCGAAGTCGCGCCGCCCGATCAGCTCGCCCGTCTTGGGGTCGATGCCCTTGACGAAGTTATAGTTCTTGATGAGCGGATAGACGTTCTCCACCTTCAGGTCCATGTCATAGACGAAGATGAAGCCGCTCTTGTTGGGGTGGACGATGTGGGTCTTGCCGCCGCGGTCCAGCATCACGAACTCGCCCGGCGCGCTGTCGAAGTCCCAGGTGTCGTGCGGCAGTTCCTGGTGATAGTTGAGCAGCTTGCCGGTCGCGAGATCGAGGCGGATGACCGAGGTGGTGTACAGGTTGTCGCCCGGCCGCGCGCCCTCCGTCTTCCACTTGTCGCCGCCCCAGTCATACAGCGGCGCCGGGTTGGCGGTGCCCCAATAGACCGAGTTGGTGGCCGCGTCATAGCCGCCCGTCATCCAGCCGCCGCCGCCGCCGGTGCGCCACGAATCGTTGCCCCACGTCTTCTTCGAGGCCTCGTCCGGCGCGACGGTGTTGAACGTCCACTTCACGTTGCCGGTCGCGGCATCGACGCCGTAGATCGGGCCACGGCCCGGCCACTCGCCGCCCTGGCTGCCGATCACCACGGTGCCGTTGGCGTAAAGCGGCGCGCCGGTGAAGCCGACGGTCAGCTTCTGCGAGTCCTGCAGCTTCTTGTCCCAGGCGACCTTGCCGGTCTTCATGTCCAGCGCGATCAGCCGGCCATCGACGGTGCCGACGAACACCTTGCCCTCGCCGAGCGCCACACCGCGGTTGTACGGCGAGTGCGTCTGCCGTGCCACCAGCGCATCGTCGAGTTCCGGGAAATACGACCAGATCAGGTTGCCGGTCGCGCCGTCGAGCGCGAACACCCGGCTGTAGGATGCGCTGTAGTAGAGCACGCCGTCCGCCACCAGCGGCATCGACTGCAGGCCGCGCGTCGATTTGCCCGGCACATGCATCCAGGCCACCTGCAGACCCTTCACGTTGTCCGCGTTGATCTGGTCGAGGCCGGAATAGCTCCAACTGTTGTAGCTGCCGTGATAGGTCAGCCAGTCGTTCGGGTTGTCGGCGGCGATGCGCGCCGTATCAACCGGTTGCGCCCGCGCGGGGCCAAACGCAAACGCAAGCGCCAGCGCAGCGCCAGCGATCACCGCCTGCTTCTTGGTCAGCATTAACGTCCTCCCAGTTTCTTGTGTCAGCGGTCCCCGCCACCCTGCGGTGCCGACGACGGCCGACGTCTTACCGGGGATTTATGCCGAGGGCCAGCAGCAAAGAACCAGCGGGGAATAATTCCCCGTCATCGGCATGTGAGACGGAACCCGGGCGCGAGAAAGCCCGGCAGCCCTGCCGCCGCCGTTGCGACCGGCGGGCGCGGCGAGGTGAACAGCGCGTTCATCCGCCGGCGACCACCTCGCGCAGCACGTGCTTCTGGATCTTGCCGGTGGAGGTCTTCGGGATGTCGCGGAACAGCACGCGCTTCGGCGCCTTGAAGTGCGCCATGTGGGCGCGGCAGAACGCGATCAGCTCGGTTTCGGTCGCCTGCATCCCGGGCCGCAGCTCGACCACCGCGCAGGGCACCTCGCCCCAGCGCGCATCCGGCTGCGCCACCACGGCGGCGTGCAGCACGGCGGGATGGCGGTACAAGGCTTCCTCGACTTCGAGGGAAGAAATGTTCTCGCCGCCGGAGATGATGATGTCCTTCGAGCGGTCCTGGATCTTCACGTAGCCGTCCGGATGCACCACCGCGAGGTCGCCGGTGTGGAACCAGCCGCCGGCGAAGCTTTTCGCCGTGCTGTCCGGGTTCTTCAGGTAGCCCTTCATGGTGATGTTGCCGCGGAACATGATCTCGCCCATGGTCGCGCCGTCCGCCGGCACCGGGCGCAGCGTGTTCGGGTCCAGCACCGCCAGCGCCTCCTGCAGCATCGCGGTCACGCCCTGGCGCGACAGCTTTTCGGCGCGCGCGCCCAGCGGCAGCGCCGCCCACTCCTCCTGCCAGGCGCACAGGCTGGCCGGGCCGTAGGTCTCGGTCAGGCCATAGACGTGCGTGAGTTCGATGCCGACGCGCTCGCAGCCCTCGATCAGCGCCGGCGGCGGGGCGGAGGCGGCGATCTGGCCGGCGATGCGGTGGCCGATGCCGGCGCGCAGTTCCGCCGGCGCATCGACCAGCAGGGCATAGACGACCGGCGCGCCGCACATATGCGTTACCCGCTCGCGCGCGATCGCCTCCAGCATCGCCTGCGCCTCGACGCGCCGCAGGCAGACATTGACGCCGGCGACGGCGGCGATCGACCACGGGAAGCACCAGCCGTTGCAGTGGAACAGCGGCAGCGTCCAGAGATAGACGGGATGCCGCCCCATGCCGCCCCAGCCGAGGATGTTGCTGACCGCGTTCAGGTAGGCACCGCGATGATGATAGACCACACCTTTCGGAT
>JAJZVE010000287.1 GCA_021845835.1 Pseudomonadota bacterium
GGCCAAACGGCTCAAATGCCCTGGACCGCCGCGATCCCACCCAGATATGTTGCGAACCGCGCCTCACTCGTCCGCGCCATGGCCTTGCCGGTCCCTGACGTGAATTGAGACAGTTGGACTCACTCAAACGCTACCCAGCAAGCGTGTCCAATCAGCCATCCGGGCATGTCGTGCTTACAGATGCGCGCCGCCACGATGCGCCGCACACGGCAGGCGTACCAGAGTGATGCAGATCCGGCATTGAGCGGAGCCAATGCTCACGTTTGTTTCAGAAGACGTAAAAAACCTTCATATGCCGGCGCATATTCCGAAATCGTGAATGCCCTATTTTAGGTGGGCAGAGGAGTGATCGCCATGATCCGGTCCGTGCATTCTCGTTGGTTTCGTATGCTGATGGCCGCGACCCTGATGGGAGCATTTGCCGCGCCGCTGACCCTACCAACTCCGGCGCATGCTTGGTGGCGGGGTGGCTACGGTTGGCGTGGTCCAGGCTGGCGTGGTCCAGGCTGGCGTGGTCCAGGCTGGCGTGGTCCAGGCTGGCGCGGTCCAGGCTGGCGCGGTGGTTGGGGCTGGCGGGGAGGTGTCGTGGTGGCTCCGCCGGTCGTGGTGCCTCCGCCCGTGGTTTATGCCCCGCCGCCTGCGGTGTATGTTCCCTGATAAGCTTCCCATCAGGGGTCCAGCCGAAGTCTTTGCGGTCGTGTCGCTCGGGCGATCGGGAGTGCGCCGCCGGCGGTAGTTGCGGGCTCGTCACCCATGGCGTAAGGTTGTGGATTAAGGGACGGGAAAGCCCGTCCGTCGAGCAAGCTTGGCCGGCGCCTTCACGGTTCGACCGCGCTTTTCCACCTTCCGCCGTTCCGTAAAGCGCGGCGCCTTTGACGCACGCGCTGTTGTGCTGGGAGGGAGGAGTGCAAGGTGCAGCGGCAACGCGCGGTCCGCTTGGCTTGGGAGGAGTTCCTGACGAACGGCCGGCCGCCCCATGGGCTGACCCAGGCCGTTGCCGCCTCGTGGGCGCGTTCACGGACATTCGGTGTCGCTACGAGGCGACGCGAGGCGCCGCTCGCCGGCGAGGCCGAGGTCTTCCGGCGCCGGATCCAGAACGCCGATTTGTTGACCGCCGCTCGCCCGGCGCTTGAAAGGTCCGGCCTTCTCCTCGCCGGAGCCACGTCGATGATGGTCCTGGCCGACGCCAGCGGCTTCGTCGTGGAAACGGCGGGTGATCCGCGCGTCGTCAATGACGGAAGACGCAACCATCTGGAGATCGGGGGCCGCTGGGAAGAAAGCGTCATCGGCACCAATGCGGTCGGCACCGCTCTCGCCGACGCAAAGCCGGTGCAGATCTGCGGTGCCGAGCATTTCTGCGAGGACGTCCAGCGTTGGACCTGCGCCGCCAGTCCGGTGCGCCATCCGATCGATGGCGAACTGCTCGGGGTCGTGGACATCTCCGGGCCCGCGCCCGCCTTCAATCCTCAGAGCTTGGCGCTCGCCATGGCGCTCGGCCGGGAGATAGAAGCATCGCTCGGCCAGGCCGCCAAGCTCGAGCACGAAATCCTGCTGCGGCATTTCGTCTCGAAGCGGTCGATCTGGCGCAGCGAAGATATCCTGGTTGTCGATCGCCGCGGCGTTGTCGTGCATGCCGCGCAGAAGGCCCGCCATCGGATGGACGCCCAGGGGTCCAATGCCCTTCCTCAGGAGCTCCGCGAGATGATCGGCGCCGCCCTGTCGCAGAGCTGGGAAAGCAACTGCCGGCGCCGATTCCCCAATGCCAGCCTGGAGGTCGTGAAGAACGACGACACGGCGGTCGGCTGCCTGATCGTCCTGCATCAGGCCCGCGGTCGGACGACTACAGCGGCGAGCGCCCGGCCGTATGCCGAGGCCTCGGTTGGGTTCGAGCAGATCCTGGGCGAGAGCACGGCGATGCGCGAGGCGCGCGAACGGGCGCGCAAGCTCGCGGCGAACACGCTGTCGATCCTGATCGAAGGTGAGACCGGCGTCGGCAAGGAGTTATTCGCCCGCGCGATCAAGGGGGCGAGCCCGTCGGCCGAGGGGTCGTTCGTGCCGATGAACTGCGGCGGCATGGCGCGCGACCTGATTGCCAGCGATCTGTTCGGGTATGCCAAGGGTGCGTTTACCGGCGCCGACGAGAACGGCCGCGCCGGCAAGATCGAGAAGGCGGATGGCGGCGTGCTGTGCCTCGACGAGATCGGCGAGATGCCGCTTGACCTCCAGTCCTACCTGCTGCGGGTGCTGGAGGACGGAGTGGTCTACCGCGTCGGAGACCACGAAGGCCGTCGTGTTGACATCCGCATCCTGTCGATGACCAATCGCGATCTGGTCGCCGACGTGGAGGCCGGACGGTTTCGGCGGGACCTCTACTACCGGATCGCGGCGGCGCGCATCCGGGTTCCGCCGCTGCGCGAACGGAGCGACGACGTGCTGCTCCTGGCGAAGCATTTCGCCGCCTTGGCGGCGGCGCGACTGGGGCGGACAGCGCCGACCTTCGTTGCCGATGCGCTCGCCCTGCTGCGGGGCTACCTCTGGCCGGGCAACGTTCGTGAACTGCGCAACGTTATCGATGCCATGGTGGCGCTCAACGACTCCGGCCGCCTCGGCGTCGAGGATCTGCCGGTCGAGATCCTCGCCGCGTCGCGGTCGATGCAGACGGTGTCCGCCACGTCGGCAGCAGCGCTGCCGAACGCCGGCGACCTGAAGGCAGCGGAGCGCTCGGCAATCCTGGCCCAGTTGCGCGAGTGCAGCGGCAACGTGACGGAAACGGCGCGGCGTCTCGGGATTGCCCGTTCGACGGTCTATGTGCGGCTCGCCGAATACGGCGAATTGCGTTCCGCGAAAACCCGCCGGATCGTCCGCCGCCTAGACGATCGAGCGTCCGAACGTCCGGGCGCCGGACGTTCGCAGACGCAACAGGCCGACTGAGCAACTACAGTAAATCACTGATCGCGCTAAGGCTCTCTTCACTGCGACGTGTTGGCATACCGTTTGCTCTCCCCTGATCCACCCGGCCCGCCAGATGCCGGCGGCAATCAGGAGGAAAACGGTGGATACCCACATCCCTAATGTCCGAAATGTCCAGGTTCTCGGCATCGATGCCGGGGGGACGATGACTGACACGTTCTTTGTCGATGCCGACGGCAACTTCGTGGTCGGCAAGGCGCAGAGCACGCCGCAGAACGAAAGCATCGGCCTGATCGCCTCCAGCGAAGACGGTCTTGGCAACTGGGGCCTGCCGCTCACTGACGCGCTGAAGCAGCTCCAGACCGGGGTCTATTCCGGCACGGCGATGCTGAACCGCGTGGTGCAGCGCAAGGGCCTGAAATGCGGCCTGATCGTCAACCGCGGCATGGAGGATTTCCACCGCATGGGCCGGGCCGTGCAATCCCACCTCGGCTATGCCTATGAGGATCGCATCCACCTTAACACCCACCGCTACGATCCGCCGCTGGTGCCGCACAACCTGACGCGCGGCGTCATCGAGCGTATCGACATGGCAGGCACGGTGGTCATCCCGCTGCGCGAGGACAGCGCGCGCGAGGCCGCCCGCGAGCTGATCGCCGCCGATGTCGAGGGAATTGTCATCAGCCTGCTGCATTCCTACAAGAATGCCAACCACGAGCGCCGAGTGCGCGACATCGTGCTGCAGGAGGTCGCGAACAGCGGTAAGTCCATCCCGGTCTTCGCTTCGGCCGACTACTATCCGGTTCGCAAAGAGACGCACCGCACCAACACGACGATCCTGGAAGGCTATGCCGCCGAGCCGTCGCGTCAGACGCTGAAGAAGATCTCCGATGCCTTCAAGGAGCACGGCACGAAGTTCGACTTCCGCGTAATGGCGACGCATGGCGGCACCATCTCCTGGACGGCCAAGGAACTGGCCCGCACCATCGTCTCCGGCCCGATCGGCGGCGTAATCGGCGCCAAGTACCTCGGCGAGGTGCTGGGCTATCACAACATCGCCTGTTCCGACATCGGCGGCACGTCGTTCGACGTGGCGCTGATCACGCAGGGCGAACTGACTATCAAGAACGACCCGGACATGGCCCGGCTGGTGCTGTCCCTGCCGTTGGTTGCCATGGATTCGGTCGGCGCCGGCGCCGGTTCCTTCATCCGGCTCGATCCCTACACCAACGCGATCAAGCTCGGCCCGGACTCGGCCGGCTATCGCGTCGGTGTGTGCTGGAAGGAGGGCGGCATCGAGACGGCGACGGTCTCCGACTGCCATATGGTGCTGGGCTATCTGAACCCCGACAACTTCCTCGGCGGCGCGGTGAAGCTCGATCGGCAGCGCTCGGTCGACGCTATCAAAACCCAGCTCGCCGACCCACTCGGCTTGTCGGTGGAGGATGCCGCCGCGGGGGTGATCGAGCTGCTCGACTCCGACCTGCGCAACTATCTGCGCGCGATGATCTCGGGCAAGGGCTACAGCCCGCAGAGTTTCGTGTGCTTCTCCTACGGCGGTGCCGGCCCGGTGCATGCCTATGGCTACACCGAGGGACTCGGCTTCGAGGATGTCATCGTGCCGGCCTGGGCGGCGGGTTTCTCGGCCTTCGGGTGCGCGGCGGCGGATTTCGAGTACCGCTACGACAAGTCGCTCGACATCAATCTCGCGCCGGATGCACCGACCAACCAGCGCGAGCAGGCGGCGAAGACATTGCAGGCGGCGTGGACGGAACTGACGCGCAACGTGCTGGAGGAGTTCAAGCTCAACGGCTACGCCGCCGATCAGGTCACGCTGCAGCCGGGCTACCGGATGCAGTACCGCGGCCAGCTCAACGACCTCGAGATCGAATCGCCGCTGCCGTCGGCGGCGACCGCGGAGGACTGGGAAAAGCTCGTGAGCGCCTTCAACGCCACGTATGGCCGTGTCTATGCCGCCTCCGCCCGCTCGCCGGAACTCGGCTATTCGGTCACCGGCGCCATCATGCGTGGCACGGTGCCCATCCCCAAACCGAAGATCCCCAAGGAACCCCTGGAAGACGAGGCTCCTCCCCACGATGCCTTCCGCGGCACGCGCAGGTTCTACCGCAAGAAGTGCTGGGTCGACGCCAGGCTCTACAAGATGGAAGCGCTGCGCCCCGGCAACCGCGTGGCCGGCCCGGCCATCATCGAATCCGACGCCACGACTTTCGTGGTTCCAGACGGTTTCGAAACCTTCCTCGACGGCCATCGCCTCTTCCACCTGAAGGAAGTGTGAGCGCGACGCTCCCGAAAGCAATAATCCAAGGAAACCGGACCATGAATATCGACGTCCGAATCAACGTCGCCGAGACCGAGACGCGCGGCATCGTGCGCGGTGGTGAGACCCTGAAGCAGCACCGCGACCGTCTGATGGAGGCGACGAAGCGGACCAGGCATTACGCCGGCCTGGAAAAGATGGAGCTGCGCGACGGCCACCCCATCCTCTACAACAAGCTGTTTTCGCGGCTGCGCGCCAGCGTGGTCAATGCGCGCGAAACCGCGAAGAAGATCGCGGCCTCGCCCATCGTGGAACAGGAGGGCGAGCTGTGCTTCACCCTGTACAACGCCGCCGGTGACTCGATCCTCACCTCGACCGGCATCATCATCCATGTCGGCACCATGGGAGCGGCGATCAAGTACATGATCGAGAACGACTGGGAATCCAATCCCGGCGTCCGCGACAAGGACATCTTCTGCAACAACGATTGTCTGATCGGCAATGTCCATCCCTGCGACATTCACACTATCGTGCCGATTTTCTGGCAGGAGGAACTGATCGGCTGGGTCGGCGGCGTCACCCATGTGATCGACACCGGCGCGGTCGGTCCCGGCTCGATGGCGACCGGCCAGGTACAGCGCTTCGGCGACGGCTACTCGATCACATGCCGCAAGGTCGGCGAGAACGACACGCTGTTCCGCGACTGGCTGCACGAGAGCCAGCGCATGGTGCGCACCACGCGCTACTGGATGCTGGACGAGCGCACCCGCATCGCCGGCTGCCACATGATCCGCAAGCTGGTGGAGGAGGTAGTCGCCGAGGAAGGCATCGAGGCCTACTGGAAGTTCGCCTACGAAGCGGTCGAGCACGGCCGGCTCGGGCTGCACAACCGCATCAAGGCGATGACCATTCCCGGCACCTACCGCCAGGTCGGCTTCGTCGATGTGCCCTACGCCCATGAAGACGTGCGGGTACCGTCGGATTTCGCTAAGCTCGATACCATCATGCACGCGCCGTGCGAGATGACGATCCGTGGCGACGGCAGCTGGCGGCTCGACTTCGAAGGCGCCAGCCGCTGGGGCTGGCACACCTACAACGCCCACCAAGTGAGCTTC
>JAJZVE010000288.1 GCA_021845835.1 Pseudomonadota bacterium
TTCCGATCTGTCGCAAATAGGCCGGATCATCGCCAGGCTTGCGGCCGAACAACTCAAGCCGGTGCTTCTCGAACTCGGCGGCAAGGCGCCGTTTGTCGTGCTGGACGACGCCGATCTCGATCAGGCCGTGGACGCCGCCGCCTTCGGGGCGTTCATGAACCAGGGGCAGATCTGCATGTCCACCGAACGGTTCATCGTTGACGAGTCGGTTGCCGACGCGTTCGTGGCGAAGTTCGCCGCCAAGGCATCGAAGCTGCCCGCCGGCAACCCACGCGACCACGTCGTCCTCGGCTCTCTCATCAGCCTTGCGGCGGCCGAGAAGATGGATGCGCTGATCGCCGACGCGCTGGCAAAGGGTGCGACGCTGGTGGCGGGCGGCAAGCGCAACGGCACCATCGTGGAGGCGACCCTGCTCGACCACGTCACGCCCGGCATGCGCATCTACAAGGAGGAATCCTTCGGGCCCGTGAAGCCGATCGTGCGCGTGAACGGCGAAGCTGAGGCGATCCGCGTCGCCAACGATACCGAATACGGCCTGTCGGCAGCGGTCTTCACGCGCGACGTGAAGCGTGGGATGAACGTGGCGAACAAGATCCAGTCCGGCATCTGCCACATCAATGGCCCGACCGTGGCCGACGAGGCGCAGATGCCTTTCGGCGGCACCAAAGCTTCCGGCTATGGCCGCTTCGGCGGCGTCGCGGTGATCAATGAGTTCACGGAGCTGCGCTGGATCACGATCGAAGGCCCGCAGCACTATCCGTTCTGAGCTGGCGCGTCCGGGCGCTGTCGGCGGGGCATCCGATTGCTGTTCCGCCGTTAGCGCGACGGCGCGGCGCCCCGGCCATCGGGTGCCGCTCATCCGTCATCCGCGGTCAACTGTCGTGTCGGATCAGGGCAAGACAGGACGGCTCAGCGACGTAACATGACAGACTGAAGATGGCGCTGGCCAGCGCGGCAATCGAGGGGAGGATGCCATGTCAGGACTGCGACGGGCCGGCATGGTCATCGCCGGCGGTGCAAACGACGCCGCGCCGTCCCGCCGGTTGCCGTCCTGGCCGACACGGCGCGCGGGCGTCAGAAAAAATCAACGATAAAGGAGGAGGGGGGTTCATGAGGAAGCGTTTCGACGGAAAGACCGTGCTGATAACCGGCGCCACCTCAGGCATCGGCCGTGAGACGGCGGTTCAGTTCGGCGCCGAGGGCGCCCGCGTCGTCTGCGTCGGCCGGCGCGCCGTTGAAGGAGAGAAGACCGTCGCCAGGGTGCGCGAGGCCGGGGGCGAGGCCATTTTCGTCGCCGCCGATGTCTCGCGCGCCGCCGATTGCCAGGCGATGGTCGAGAAAGCAGTGGCCACCTACGGGCGGCTCGACATCGCGTTCAACAATGCCGCGGTGAACCGGCCGGGTTTCAATATCGCCGACGTCGAGGAAGTGGCCTGGGACGAGCAGATCGACACCAATTTGAAGGGCGTGTTCCTGTCGATGAAATATGAAATCCAGGCGATGCTGAAAACCGGCGGCGGCGCGATCGTCAACACCTCTTCCGTCGGCGGGCTCGTCGCCAATCCCGGGATCACCGCCTACTGCGCCTCCAAGCATGGCGTCATCGGCCTGACCAAGGGTGCGGCGCTCGAATACGTCACGCGCAACATCCGCATCAACGCTGTTTGTCCCGGCGCCACGAAGACCGAAATGCTCGACGACTGGTTCCAGGATCCGAATGTGGAGCAGCACGTGATCGCACTCCATCCGGCCGGGCGCGTCGGCGCTCCGGTGGAGATCGCCCGTACCGTGCTGTTCCTGGCGTCGGACGAGTCGCCGTTCCTGGTGGGCCAGGCGATCGCCGTCGATGGCGGGATGACAGCACAGTAGCCGACGACCGTTCGCGATATGCTGCTATTCGACTGATCGGTATCGGGACGACAGAACAGGGGAGTCTGACAGTATGCAATTGGCCAGAGAGCAGCTTTTGCAGGCCTATCGGCAGATGCGCCTGATCCGCGAATTCGAGGAGCGGGTGCATGTGGAGTTTACCAAGGGCGACATGCCGGGTTTCGTTCATCTCTACGCCGGCGAGGAAGCCTCCGCCGTCGGCGTCTGCATGAACCTGGACGAGCGCGATGTCATCTCCTCGACGCACCGCGGTCATGGCCATTCGATCGCCAAGGGCTGCGATGTCGGTGCCATGATGTCCGAGATCTACGGCAAAGGTGACGGCATCTGCGGCGGCAAGGGCGGCTCCATGCACATCGCTGACCTGTCCAAGGGAATGCTGGGGGCCAACGGCGTCGTCGGCGCAGGCCAACCGCTCGCCTGCGGCGCGGCGCTTGCCGCCAAGTACCGCAAGAACGGCGGGGTGGCGGTCGCCTTCTTCGGCGACGGCGCTGCCAACCAGGGAACCTCCCTCGAATCCATCAATCTGGCGGGCGTGCTCAAATTGCCGATCCTGTTTGTGGTCGAGAACAACGGCTACGGGGAAACCGCGGCGGTTACCTGGCACGATGCCGGGGGCGGCGACATCGTCAAGCGCGCCGCGGCCTTTGGCATGCCGGGCGTGCAAGTGGACGGCACCGACTTCTTCGCCGTCCATGACGCCGCCGCCGCCGCGGTGGCGCGGGCTCGCGAAGGCCGCGGACCGACCATGATCGAAGTCAGGTTCATGCGCTACTACGGCCACTTCGAAGGTGACTCGCAAATCTATCGCGCCGCCGGCGAGGTGGAGAAATGGCGAGCCGAAAAAGATCCTCTCACCGTCTTCCGTAACAAGGTCCTGGCTGCCGGGCTTTTGGAAAAGACCCAACTGGACGCGCTCGACGACGAGGCTGTCACCACCGTCGACCACGCCGTGGCACACGCCAAGGCGGCGCCGCCGCCCGCCTTGAATACGCTACTCGCGGACGTTTACGTCTCCTATTGAGAGGGGCTCGCAGCATGGCCATCAAGAGCTATCGTCAGGCACTTAACGAGGCGATCGCGCAGGAAATGCGGCGCGATCCGTCCGTGTTCGTGATCGGCGAGGACCTTTGCGGCGGCACGGGAGCGGCCGGCGAGAAGGAGGCCTGGGGCGGCGCCATGGGCGTCACCAAGGGCTTGTTCACTGAATTCGGCGCCAACCGCGTGATCGACACGCCGATCAGCGAATCGGCCTTCGTCGGCGCCGCCGTCGGCGCCGCCACCCAGGGCCTGCGGCCGGTCGTGGAACTGATGTTCGTCGATTTCATGGGGGTCTGCCTGGACCAGTTGATGAATCAGGCCGCGAAGTTCCGCTACATGTTCGGCGGCAAGGCAGAGACCCCGGTGGTGGTGCGGACCTGCATCGGCGCCGGCTTGCGCGCCGCCGCGCAGCATAGCCAGTGCCTCTACTCGATGTTCACGCATCTGCCGGGCCTGAAGTGCGTGGTTCCCTCCAGCCCGTACGACGCCAAAGGCCTGCTGATCCAGGCGATCCGCGACAACGATCCGGTGATCTTTTTCGAACACAAGCTGCTCTATGACATGGAAGGCGAAGTGCCGGACGAGACCTATGTGATCCCGTTCGGCGAGGCCAACACCATCCAGGAAGGCGAGCACGTCACCATTGTCGCGCTCGCCCGCATGGTCCATGTCGCCACCAGGGCGGCGGAGACGCTGGGCAAGGAGGGCATCAACTGCACGATCATCGATCCGCGCACGACCTCGCCGATGGATTTCGACACGATTCTCGACAGTGTCGAGGAAACCGGCCGTCTCGTGGTGGTTGACGAGTCCACGCCGCGCTGCAACGTCGGGACCGATATCGCCGCCGTGGTCGCCGACCGGGCGTTCGATGCGCTCAAGGCGCCGATCAAGGTGATCTCGGCTGCCCATACGCCCGTCCCCTTCGCGCCCAATCTGGAAGACGCCTACGTCCCCGGCCCCGAGAAGATCGCCGCGGCCGTGCGCCTGCTGATGCGGCACTGACGTTCCGGCGCGGATACCGCTGTCCACCTCTGCGAGTCCCTGGAGTTGACCATGAGCTCTGCGATCACACCGGTCACGATGCCCAAATGGGGGCTTTCGATGACCGACGGAACCGTCACCTCCTGGCTTGCCGCGGAGGGCGACATGGTGTCCGCCGGCCAGGATCTGGTTGAAGTCGAGACGACGAAGATCACCAATGTCTGCGAGGCACCAGCGGCGGGCGTGCTGCGCCGCATTGTCGGCTTGCCGGGCGAGAATCTGCCGGTCGGCGCGCTGCTCGCGGTGTTGGCCGAAGCCGCCGTACCGCGGCCGGAAATCGACGCCTTCATCGCCGGCTTTCAGGAGCGATTCGCTGCCGGAGCGGACGAAGGGACGGCGGCCCGGTCGGTCCCCGAAAGCGTCGAGGCCAGCGGCATCGAGATCAACTATCTGGCCGCAGGCGGCGGCGCCGGCACGCCGATCGTGTTCATCCACGGTTTCGGCGGTGATCTTTCCAGTTGGCAGATGAATCAAGCCGCGCTGGCGGCGGGGCGGCGGGCGCTGGCGCTGGATCTGCCCGGCCACGGCGCGTCGGCCAAATCGGTGCCGGCCGGCGGCATCGAAGGACTGGCCGGGGTCGTCGCCGTCTGGCTGGACGCGGTTGGCGTTGCCAGGGCGCATCTGGTTGGGCATTCGCTGGGCGGCGCTGTCGCGCTGGCGCTGGCGCTGCGCGATCCGGCGCGGGTTGCGTCGCTGTCTCTGCTGGCGCCGGCGGGTTTCGGCCCGGACATCAACGGCGGCTTCATCGAAGCTTTTCGCACCGCCAACAAACGCAAGAGCATGCGCGCAGCGGTGGAGCTCCTGTTCGGCGACGTCCGGGTGATAACCCCCGAACTGATCGAGGACCTGCTCAGATACAAGCGTCTCGAAGGCGTCCAGGCGGCGCTGGACAAGCTGGCGGCCGACTGCTTCCCGAACGGCAGTCAGGCGACGGTGCTGGCGGGGCGCGTGGCAGAGTTGGCGATGCCGTGGCAGGTGATCTGGGGCGCCGCCGACCGCATCCTGCCCGCGACCCAGGCCGAGGCTGCACCGGCGCATCAACGCCATGTACTGGCAGATGCCGGGCATATGGTCCACATGGAGCGCGCGAATGAAGTGAACCGGCTGATCGCTGCTCTGGCAGACGGCTGAAAATCGGCGCGCCGTTCGGCGCCAGGCCGGGCACGCTCCTGTCCACCGGCACGCGGGCGTTGACGCACATCAATGCGCGTCCCGCGCGCCTGGGCAACACGACAGACCACAGCCGGAAGGCCGAAGGGACCGCCCCGGGCGGTCGAGCGCGTGACCAGACGGGAACCATGCCGCGGCACCTGCACGAAAGCATGAGATGGGCGCCGGCAGGTGTAATCGTCCTGCTGCTGCTCATCGTGTGCGCAGCCGTTGCCTCCGCGGCCAGTGCCGCCGTGTTCGCGGCACCGCCGGCGCCCCTGCTGCTCGCCGCCGAGGCGGGACCGGCCATGCCCGGTCCCGGCATGGCATGCGCCTCGCTGCCTTGTCATCATCACGGTGCCCGGCATGACATGGGCACCTGCTGCGGCTGCGGCCTGACGGGCGGCTGGCTGACGGCCAGTGCCGCCCCCGCCGTGACGCGCATGCTCGCCGGTCGGCCGGCGTATGGCGAACCGGCCGCAGCGCGCGCCGGCGGCCTCGGGATCGCGCCCACGGACCCACCTCCCCGACGCGGCGCCTGACCGGCTGCGGGCCGGCGGGCGACCGTAAACCGTTCTGAAGGTCGTCCGATCCGGCTCCGTGGCCCGGCCGCAGCGCGTGCGCCCTGCCGGCAACGGTTGCGCCCGCACTGACGGCCGCCCGGGACGCTGACGGCCCAACCCGGTTTTGCGCAAGCCATGCTGGCCGCCAGCCGTCGTCGCAGACGGCCCGGGGAACGTCGCCGGCGAGTCGATGCCCGCGCACATCATCTCGAAGGATCGAGCATCCTATGGACATCGCAAGGCATGCCGTGACGCGGCGGAGTGCGCTCCGGCGCGCGCTCGCGGCAGCCGCCGCGGCTTTGGCAGGCGGCTGGCTCCCGGACGCGACCGTCCGCGCGGCGGCGCTGCCGCCGGTGACGGTGTGGAAGGACCCGAACTGCGGCTGCTGCGAAGGCTGGGTCGGGCACATGCGCCGCACCGGCTTTTACGTCACCGTCATCGCCAGCGACGACATGACGGCGGTCAGGCAGGCACACGGCGTGCCGGACGCGCTGCAGTCCTGCCACACCGCCGCCGTCGGCGGCTACGTCGTCGAAGGTCACGTGCCCGCCGCCGACGTGGCGCGACTGCTGGCCGAGCGGCCGTCGGCCAGGGGGCTGGCCGTGCCA
>JAJZVE010000289.1 GCA_021845835.1 Pseudomonadota bacterium
GCCGGCCGCCTGGGCGCTACGAGGGCAAAGACCATCCGGCGCAGGAAGGCAGCTTCCGGCGTCCCGCAGGGCGGCCGCATGGCCGATCCCGATCTCCCTCCTGCAACAGCATCACGGTCACGAACCCCATATGCCCGCGTCTCCCCCTCGGAATGCGTGCGGTTTTAGGCCGGGCGCCGGCCGGCGAGGAAAGGGTGGGTCCTCGCCATGCTCGCCATGCTCGCCGCAAGAGACGCGGCTGCGCGTGGCTGCGCGTGGCTGCGGTCCCGCGCCCAGCGGCGCGCCTTTCACGCCGGCCGCCTAGTGCCCGGCCTGATCGAACCGCACCCGAGGGAGAACGACGCAGACATGGGGCCCGCGGACCTCTCGGGCAGTGAGAAAGATCAGATCATGGCCACGAAGACCGCTCAGAAGACCGCTGCGAAGCCGGCTCCCCGCATTGCATCGTCCCGCCCGGCGATCACGCTGGCGCTCGTCGCCGCCCACGCCCCCACGGAGGTCCACGCCGAGAAGATGTCCGCCGCCTTCGCGCTCGACCCGGTGGACTACCACGGCATCCGCGAGGCCACCGAGGAGCACATCGGCCTGTCCGCCAAGGTGCTGCAGCCCACCGTCAACGACATCGCCATGCGCATCCACCTCCAGCGGGTGGTCGGCAGCTTCGTCAGCTCCGCGCACGGGGCGGCCAACTTCTACCAGACCAAGGTCTCCGACGCCCGCACCCTGACCGCCAGGCTCGCCAACGAAGACCGCGACGAGGACCGCGAGCCGATCTACGGGTTCGAGAGCAAGGCCGCCCGCGCCCGGCAGTTCGCCGCCGAAGCCGGCCTCACCGCCTACGCCCTGCTCGCCGCCGCCGAGGGTGCGGTTCACGCCTACGCCGCCATCACCGGCGAGGACTGGAAGCCCTACGAGCCGCCGCCGGCCGCGCCCGCCTCGGCAAGCCGCCGGTCGGCCGAAGCCGAGATGGCCGCCTTCGGGTGAGGCAGCCAGGGCGGGGGTCGCACGGCCCCCGCCTCGCGCCGCGTTGACTCCGGCCGCCGCCGCGGGAGCCGACCAGGAAGCGCCGCAAGCCACGCCACATCGGCACTCCTCTGCTCGCGACATCGGCGCACGAACCGCAGGGAGAAAGACCTCCACTGATCTCCCATTGTCACGCCGGTTAAGGTCGGGCCGGTTCAACCCCGCCTTCGGCGCCACGCGAAGCCGCGCGGCTTCGGCACGCAACCTACGGCAGGGCCGGGCCGCGCCGGGCGCAGATCCCAAGCGATCCGCACCCGTCGCACCCCGGCCCCGCCCGGTTGCATATCTCAGGGGTTGAGCCGCCCCGAAGGCCGGCGTGCGCCGCTCCCGTCAGCAATCGGCTGGCAGACAGACACAGGAGCAACAGACGATGAGCAATCTTCAGGCGTCGGAGCTAAGGGTTCTGAACAAGAAGCAACTGCACGGTTCGATCGCAAACACGGTCTACATCGGACGTCCGGGTATCTGGGGCAATCCGTTCGTCATCGGCAAGGACGGCACGCGCAGCGAGGTCATCGCGAAATACGAAGCGTGGGTCGTGCAGCAACCGAATCTGATGGCGCGGCTACAGGAGCTACGCGGCAAGCATCTGGTGTGCTGGTGCGCACCGGCATCGTGCCACGGCGACGTGCTGATCAGGCTCGCGAACAGCACGCAACGGCGGTGCGAATAATCGGCACATGGGGCGGCCGGCACCGCCCTGACCAGCCGCTCGCGCGCGGGCACCACGCCGCGCCGGCCTCCTTCCCGCACGACACCGGCGCCCGAACCGCACGGAGAAAGAGCGCCTCCACTGACGTCCCATTGTCACGCCGGCCAAGGGTCGCGCCGGTTCAACCCCGCCTTCGGCGCCGCGCGAAGCCGCGCGGCTTCGGCACGCAACCTACGGCAGGGCCAGGCCGCGCCGGGCGCAGACCCCAAGCGGTCCGCGCCCGTCGCACCCCGCCCCCGCCCGGTTGCATGCCTCAGGGGTTGAGCCGTCCCGAAGGCCGGCGTGCGCCGCTCCCGTCAGCAATCGGCTGGCATCCACCAAGGGAGCATACCATGACCATCATCCGCTGCACCGACTGCGCGTTCGACAACGCCCGCATGACCGAAGCGGGCTACGACATCATCGCCATCGAGGCCTGGCGCTGGGACGACGGCGACACCGAGACCGAAATCCTCTGGGGGAAGGACGAAGTCCCGATCGAGGCGAGCGAGGTGCCGTTCTGAACGCCGAACGCGCCGGGTCCGCACGGGCCCGGCGTCGCGGCCGTACCCAGCAGGAGGCTTCCCCCATGCCACAATGTGCTATAGTTCCCGCCATGAACATCGCCCTCCACAAGCCGCAGATGACGCGTGCGCAGTTCTTCGCCTGGGCTGAGGCGCAGGACACGCGCTACGAGTTCGACGGTTTCCAGCCTGTCGCCATGACCGGCGGATCCGTCAACCACAGCGTGATGACCAACAACATCCACCGGGCGCTCTACGCGCGCCTGAAAGGGAGCGGCTGCCGGCCGCTTGGACCGGACGCCGGCGTGGCGACTGTCGATGATGCCGTCCGCTACCCGGACGCCCTGGTGACCTGCACCAGGGTAACCGGCACGGCCCGCACGGTCGAGGGCGTGGTGGTCGTGTTCGAGGTGCTCAGCCCAACCTCCGGGCGCACCGACCGGATCGTCAAGCTGCGCGAATACCGCGCCGTCCCCTCCATCCGCCGCTACGTCATCCTGGAGCACGCCAGCATCGGCCTGACCGTGTTCGCGCGCGCGGACGGCGACGCGGCGTGGACCGCCACCGCGCTGACCGCCGAGGACACGTTGCCTATGCCCGAGATCGGCATCGAAATCCCGGTCGCCGAGTTCTACGAAGACGTCGATCTGGCGGACGCCAGCACCCAGGACACCGCCACCGGCGACGGCGCCGCGGCGAAGACGTAGCGCGACAGCGTCGCGCTACGCTCAGGCGCTCGCCCTACTCCTGCAGCCTTCAGCCAAGAGGACCACTCACCATGCGATTGCCCGACTTCACACGCGACGAGCAGCTCAACCGCTTGAAAGAGCAGATGGGCATCCCGAGAGACCAATACGGGTTACTCCCAGACGTCAATTCCTCGCCCTCCAACCCCATCGCCGACCCCCGTACCGCCGGCCACTGCCCGGACGGCGCCACCGCGGGTTCGACACCGCGACCTCAGCGCAAGTGAGGCACGTGAGCGACAACAACGCTGGGCGTCGGCGCCACTGCGCCGCACGCCACCGTTGTCGCAGGCAGCCGCGCGACAGGGGGGATGGGTCATCAGGCGATTGCACGCCGACAGGGGGCGATGCTTATGGCGCGATGGTCTGCTCGGCTGGATCGAGCCCGAGTTCGCGGCGCAGATGGGCGAACTCCACCGGGTTGAGCAGCCGGGAGTCGGCCGCCAGCCGACGCATTGCCGCGATGCCCTCCGCTGTGAAGAAGGCGCACGGGCCGTAGTGCCCGGGGCGAACTTCCAGCAGGCCGCGCTCCAGCATGCTGCGCACCGCGGGCGGCAGCTTCGGCTGGTTCTTCTGCGGCCCCGCCCGCCAAGTGCGCAGGAAGATGCCGTCGGCAAGTTGCAACGGCTGCCCGAAATGTCTCCCGAACTCGCGCCGGATCAGATCGCGCTCGCGGGCATCGAATGGGCATGGCAGCGGAGTGGAGTGAGAGTTCATGCGGCTTTCCTGTGGCGGGCATTCTCTATCCTGGGCCAGCCGCATCCCGGCAAGGGCTGCGCCGGCGATGGCAGGCCAGCACCGCGGCTTGCTGCTCCATGACCCCGCCATGCTCCGGCCGGATCGCCACCAGCAGGGGTCTCCCGCCGGCTCTCACGCCGCATGAAACGAGGCCCCCACCGTGCCCGCCGGCGGCACCCATGGCACCCGATGATGTTCATGCCATGCGTCTGGCGGCATCGACTTGCGTAGCCGAGAGCGGACCCTGGCTGTCGCTGTGGCCATCATGCGGAACATCGGGGCGGTTCCGACAGACAGGGTTGCGTCGTCTGCCGCGCGGTCACAGCAGCACGGGCGACGCCGGCGACCAACATCATCGCCTGAACCGGCCGCGCGCCGCATGGCGGTGACGACCGGCCGCCATCAACGCTCGGGGCTGCGCCGCCCGATCCTGGCCATTCACTGCCACGCCTGAACCGAATGATCTTCCGGCCGGCACGAACCCGCGGAAGGATCCCCACCATGTCGATTTTCCGGACCATCCTCGATGAGGAGCACAAAATTCTCCAACTGAAGGTGCCGCAGAGCCTGCATGACCGGCTCAAGGTCGTGCAGGAAGCGGCGCAAGCGCAGAAGCTGCAACTGCCGATCCAGCCGCTGCTGCTGGACGCCCTGGAACGCATCATCGAGAAGGCGGAGCAGGAACTGAAGACCGGGGTTCCGGCTGACGTCCGCAAGCTTCGTGGTGGCCGACCTCGCAAGGTCTCCGACCAGCCGCCAGCCGCCGCGGCCGACTGACCTCGGGGGGGTTGCTCGCCGCGGCGCTGTCCGCACCGCGCCGACGCGGTCGCATTGCCGACGATACATTGTCCATCCTTTTGGTCTCATGCGGGGCCACCCACCGGATCGCGCCGGTTTCACCGGCTACCCGCTGCGCACCCGCCAAGCGAGTCGCCGATCGGGTTGCATGCGGGATCGTTCGCCGGGTCACATAGGCTCCGCCGGCGCGGCGCTATGCATGTGCCGATCTGGCGCACGCTTGCTTGACCCGCGACAGCGTAATCGTATCGCCTCGGCCAGCACTACGCGACGAGCGTGCCAGGCGGCCTGCCTGTCCAGTCGCATGCTCAAGCACCAGCCGGGTTACATCGGCATGGCCGGCCGCATGTCTGGCTTCACCCCGGCGTCGCATGGCGCAGCGCCACGCGCGCCTCTGCAGTCGGTGACATGTCCGGCAGCATCGGGTCGCATGCAAGGTCGCAAAGCGCGCCGCTGCGCGCACCCGATCGGTCGGCATGGCCGGGACGTTGCATGCGTTCCGAGCGATCCGACCATCGGGTCGCATGCCGGTCACCTGCCGGGCCGCATCGCCGTCGCTGACGCGGCGGTACGCTCCCGTCCATGCGGTCGCACGGCCGGCCGCATGGCGGATCAGCTGCCAGTTCGCATCGCGTCCGCCGGCGCGGGCTGCACGCGCCAGGCGGCTTGCTCATCGGGTCGCATGCCCATCACTGCCCGGCTGCGTGATCCTGTGCCTCCGAGCGCCCGCTGGCCCCCCTTCCCCAGCCAGTATCCGGCCGGTCCCTTTCCCCTCCTCCGAAATGGCGTGACACGGGATCCCCGCCTTTGGCGGGGCCCCTCCCCCTGAGATGCGCCAGAAGCGCGCACACCCCACGCACGCCCGTGCTGCGCAATCGTCCCGATCCTCGTCTTACGCGATACCCGATGGCGCGCTAACCAATTGATGCCAGGCTGGTTTTTTGTATCCTCTTGCGTCTTACGGCCGTTTGAGGCGTCTTACGCTCGTCCTGCGGCGTAAGACATCCGTCTCATGCTTGCACAGCGACGCCAGCCGCTGATGCCCAACCCATTGTTATTGCCCGCCAACCTTCGGGGCGACAGGGCGTCGGTTGCGACTTGCGTGATATCCGTGATCGAAAGGTTTGCTTGTGCTCTGTAAGACGCTGGCGAATACATAGTCTACACTTGTGCAAGGATAATATTTTGCGGTTTCCGCGGCCGGCGGTCTCCCTGGACATGTCTTACGTCTGATTTCTACGGCGTCTTACGCCAGCTTTCTCTTTTGGTTCGCCGTTGCGGTTGCCGCAGGGATCAGGCCGCTTCCGGCAGCCCCACGACGCCCCTCCTGGAACACAATCACCCGGCGAAAACCGGAATTCCTCGCACTTTTGCCAGCCCTCGGCACAGACGGCCACCAATCCCGGCGCGACACTCCGCCCCCGTTACAACCAGCGGGGCACGCCATGGGAACCGCGATTTCCAGCGATGACGCCATGCCGACCCTCACCTTCCGGCTGCCGTCCGAACTCAAGGAGAGGCTCCAGCAACACGCCACCAGAGACGGCAAACCCGCCACCACGCTCGCCCGCGAATGGCTCGCGCAGCGGCTCGAGCAGTTGGACAGCGGGACGGCGACACCCTCGGACAGCAGCTCAACGACAGCTCGCGGCCAGGCCAAGGGTGCCATCGATCCGGCGATCCTCAACGCCCTGCGCGACCTCCTGACCGCCGTCCATGCCAGCGCCGAGGAGACCAGAACCGCGCTGCGCATGCACGACGCGATGATGCGCCAA
>JAJZVE010000290.1 GCA_021845835.1 Pseudomonadota bacterium
GGCCGGACCAGAGATTGCAGCCGGCAAAGCGGCAAAACACCGAAGCCCGCCCGGCATGGACCCCTTCACCCTGGAGGGTGAGAAAAATTTCCTTCACGGCATAGCGCGAGGCGGGAGGGTTTTCGGGCATGGCGCGGGGTTTTAGCGACGCGCGGGCGCCTCGTCCATGATGGCGGAAGGGGCGGGGAGCACCTTTCCACCCCATCCAGCGGCGAGGTGACCCAGGCGAGCGGGACTCTCGGAGCGTTTCAAGGATCTGGCATCGAGCCGGTGGAGGCACGAGGGAAAGCGGCGAATGGTTATCGCCACTCAGTTCTTTGGCTTGACGCCACCCCTGCGACCCAGACCAAATCCCACGCGATACAAATCCGGCATGTCAATACGCCCGTCTTTCTTGGTTTCAATAAGCCCCAAACGTTGCAGGTCTTCGCGCAGTCCCTCCCAGCCGCGTCCGGTGTGCTGCGCAGGCAGACGATCCGAAGGAATATTTTCTGGGCCAGAGGGAAAGCTTTCAACCCAGCGCTGAACAACCGTGTCGAATTCGCGGGGCACATTCAAGCCTCTCAATACGGACAGCACGTTAGGCACCCAAGGATAATCTTCTGCCATTTCCTGCACACGAATCTCCGAGGCCTTCTGGATGCCACGTTTGATGCTTTCATAATGCAATGCGAACTCATGCTGGGCATAGCGTTCGTGGGAATCCTCCGCAGCCTGTTGAATCGCCGCGAGGAATGAGCGTGGCGAGGTCCGGCCTTTCCCGTCCGCCAAGTGGCTGACGGACCATGTGTAAGGCACCCCGCGCCGCCTGTCGCGCCCCATCCAGGGACCGGCCAGACGTTCGAAGGCTTTGCGCTGCTCCTCTGATTCGCGTTTCATTTCATCCGCCACGCCCCACGCGCCCGCCTGTTGAACATATGGGCAGATTCCGCGCAGAAGCGTGCCATGCTCGTCCGGCGCATTGATGAGACGCTGCCAGAGCAAGCCATGCAAATCATGCCTGGCCCAGGTCAGCTCGGCTTGAGTGGCCGTGAGCTTCGATGCGTCCGGGAAATTAAACACTGTGCGTTCCGCTTGGTCCTCGCGCAAAAACACCTTGGCATGGAGGCCAGAGAAGCTTTTTAGCCAAAGCACCATACGCAACAGGCCGCGCACGATTTCGTCCATGCGTTGCCATACGTTACTGGTACGATCCAGCGCGTCGAACAGGATTAGCCCACGCCAGTCACGGGGCTGCCGCATCAGCCACGCTGCCGCCTCGGGGTCAAATTTGAGCCATTTAACTGTGTCACCCCATTTCTTGTCGGGAATTCTTTGGCCTGCGCGTTGCGCAACCCAGCGCAGTACCACCGCGCGCCACAGATCGTAAGGTTCCCCGCCTTGGTCGAGAAAATTCGAGAACACGTCGGCATTCGGGTAGCTGGCGATATCTTCCCTATTGGCAAAGCCCAGATGAACGGAGATGCCGGTGAGTTCGGAAGCCGCGCCCACCAAAAGACCACGCAGCAAGTCGGACTGCAAAACAGATGTCCAGAAGGATTTGCCCACCCCCCGGCTGCCCACGACGACGTGCGCGTCCAAGCGCAGAGCCTTGAGATGCGAGGGCGGCAAATAAAGCTGCCCGGGCAGCGGCGTTTCGCCGAAATTGCTTGTTTCCCGCAGTACGGCGATGATGGCCGCCCGCAGAGCCTGCGCCCTAGTCATGGCAGATTCCCCGCTCAAAACGCGCCTCAGTCGCTCACCCTCGGATAACCGTTACCCCAGTCCAGAAAGCGTAAGATTCGGCCAATCAAATCACCGAACACATGCCGAATCTCGTCGTCGTCGACAAGCGCGAGCCTTCCATGCAAGGTACGCAGCGCCGCAAAACCACGATGCCACTCGACAATCCAGGGCATATGCGGCGCCAGTTCATCGGCAAGGTCGAAACTCCATCCCTCGATACCCTGCCTGTCCTTCCCACCCTCAACCGGAGGGGGTATTTCGTCGTATAGGGTTTCGATGAAAAGGTCGTAAGCGTGCTCTCGCAAATCCGCAAGATAGGTAGCCGGTTCCAACTCGGGCATGAGGGCTGCGACAATTTGCAGCCTTTCACGAATATGCTCGGCAACGCGAGCCCGCCGCCAATGATCAAACAGCATGCGGTAACCGTTCCAGGTTTGGGCACCTGCTAGCGCGAAGAGCAACACCAGATTCGCGCCCAGATCGGTGACACAACTCGACGCCACCTCGTCGATGCCGGCGCGCGAATCGATAAGCACGATGTCGGGCTTGAGACGTTCTTCCAACTTCCGCAACAGTCGTTGCAGCCGGCCGGACCATGACTCACGGGCGCCATCGTCTTGGACCTTGGGCATCCACACTCGCCCGAGCTTGGCGATGTACTCGCCAGGATCGGCGCCATGAGCGGGGATCACGTAGATTTCTCCGTCGTGGGACAAGGTGCTCGTGGCAATCATGTCATCGAACACGCTGTCCGCGTTATCGACCAAGTCCTCGACCAACCAGTCGGTAATTCCGTAAGCTGGTTGGCGCTCCGGCGGCAGCAGGCTGGAGGACAGCCCCGGCGATTCCAGATCCAGATCGAGCACCAGCACCCGCTTGCCGAGCTGGGCCAATTTCCAGGCGCAGGCCGCCAGAGCGGTGGAGCGACCTACACCACCTTTGATGGAAAAAAATACGATGCGCGGCGCGCCGTTGGCTTCCGGGGCGATCTGGGTCCAGTTCCCTTCCGTTGCCAGGCGATCGACCACCCAGATTTTGTCGAACCCTTCCAGCGGGTAGCGTGCCGCATCTTGGCAGACCTGCTCCAGGTTTGCCTCGTACAGGAGGCCGGATTCGGCGGGATAAGCGTGCGGCACGATATGCTCGGCAAAAGCTCGATAGACTGCCACGAGTTGCTTGCGCTGTTCTTCATTTGCCTCGATGGCCTCCGGCACGATGAATCGCACGCGCCCATTGAGGTCGCGATTGATCACCAGCCAGTCCACTCCTGCCACGAGTTCGCCATGTCTCTTCAGCACCTCGTGCGCAGCGGGCAAAATTTGGTCGAAGGTCGTCATACCAGCCCATCCTTTTGCGCCTGCTTGATCAATTTATGGACTTCTCTGGCGCCTGATTGATGAGCCTGTGCCCGCCCCTGATCGAAGTTCGATCGATGGGCATAGCGCTGTGTAACATCCCAGTCGCCGAAGGGGTTGTGGCCGGGCAGGACATAGTCCGCTCCCTGATGGTGGCCACATCGGTAGCTCTCGAAGCGTTTCCAGCTCCCGTCCGCATGCACGCGGTCCGCGTTCTCGCGGGGCCGATCGCGACTCTTGTCGTAGGGCATGCCAAAGGCCAGCATCAGCCGTTTCAAGCCGCATTCCGCCGCTATGCCATACAGATGATCGGCATTCGCCCAGCGATCCGCCCGGAATAAATGCTCCGCGTCCTCCCAATGCCGTTCGTGCGCATCCAGAAAGTCCGAGTGCAACAGCATTTCCTCGCTCTTGATTTCCGCCGAGAACCGACTTGGGAATTTTACTGAATTGACCCGGGTTGCACTTATGATTTGGGTTTCATGAGGGGGTCAAGGGCTGATTTTTCTCCTTTGGTTCGCTCAGGTGCGGCGTCGGCGATGCTGACACTACCCATGAGGCGCTTCTGGCTCATGATGTGTTCCTGACCATCTGGTCGGTCAGATTCAGATATAGCATCGCGCCGGCGGGAGCCAAAGCGCCAAAGCCGGTCGCCGGCGGGCCGGATACGAAACGAGGGGGCTTTCGCCCCCTCGGTGGATGGTTTCAGGCTTGCTGGAAAACGCGGCCGGGGTCAGGCGCTGCCGTTCGGGCTCGCGCGCTGGGTTTCCGGGCGCTGGCCGTCATAGCCCTGCGCGGTCTGGAAGCTGTTGGTCTCCATCCGCGGGGCGCGGCCCCAGGCCAGTTCGGTGGCGCGGCCGCTGCTGGTCGCGCGCGCCCAGGTGGCGGCCTGCTGCTGGAGGGAGGCGGGCGCCTGATGCACGCCACTGCCGGACGCGCTGAGCGCGATGGCGGCAACGGCGGCGAACAAGAATTTACGCATGATATCTGCCTTCTTTCGTCGTTTGGTGGTCTGCCGATCCGGCTGTCCACCTGACACGGGCAGAATTAATAGCGCGGGTTATTACATACAAGCTTATAAACGCATGGCTGTGTTGCGCCGCACACAAAAGCGCCGGGCTTGCCATATCAGCCTCGTCAGGGGGTGAGCGGGTGGTTCAGGGGATGAGCGGCCGGGCTTCCTCGGGCAGCATGATCGGGATGCCGTCACGGATCGGGTAGGCGAGGCCGGCGGCGTCGCTGATCAGCTCGTTGCGCGCGCGGTCATAGCGCAGCTTCTGCTTGGTGAGCGGGCAGATCAGGATTTCGAGAAGCCGGGGATCGACCGGGCGTTCGCTGGTCTCGGACATCTTGGGTCTCCAGGGACAAAGGGGAAAATCAGCCGGATAGGCGCGTTTTCTCGCCGGTTTCGGCGAGCGCCATCTCGAGCAGCGCGATCAGGGCGGCGAGCCGCTCATCGCCGCTCGCGGCCTCCAGCAGCGCCTGCTTCTCCGCCGGCGCGAAGGGGCAGATCATGCACAGCGTGACGACCAGTTCCTCCGCCGGCATCGCCGCGATCGTGTTCCAGTTCACGTCATAGTGCTGGCGGGCGAAATAGGGGCGGAGACGCGCGCCGAGCGCGTCGCGGTCCAGATCCCGCCCCGGCCAGGGCACGAGATCGCCGGCATGGGCGGAAAAATCCGCCCGCACCCGGCGATAGCCGCGCCGCATCGGCACTTCCTCGACGACCGCGAAGCGGCTGACGCCGGCCAGCGTGATGAGATAGCGCCCGTCCTCGGTCTCGCTGAACGCCGAAAGCCGCCCGAGACAGCCGACGCGATAGAGCGCCGGGCCGTTCGCCGTCGCCGGGCGGGCGCTATCGGGCTGGATCATGCCGAACAGCCGCCCCGCCGCCAGCGCGTCCTCGACCAGCGCCAGATAGCGCGGCTCGAAAATATTGAGCGGCAGCCGCCCGCGCGGCAGGAGGAGGGCGCCGGTCAGGGGAAAGACCGGAAACGCCTCCGGCAAGCCGGCGGGCGGGACAGCGCTCATCGTCGCTCAGCGGAACAAGAGGGCGGAGAGCTTGCGCCGCGCCGCCATCGTCACCGGGTCGTCCATGCCCCAGGCGGCGAAGAATTTCAGCAATTGCAGCCGCGCCGCATCCTCGTTCCAGCCCGGCTGGCGGCGGATGATCTCGAGCAGGGAATCGGCCGCCGCTTCGCGCTCGCCGAGCGCCGCCTCCGCCGTCGCCAGCGCGAGGCGGGCTTCGTGGTCGGCGGGGTCGGCCTTGAGACGGGCGCGATGGCTCTCGATCGCCGCCGCCGCCTTGCGGCCCTCGGCGGCGAGCGCGAGGGCGCTTTGGGCGCCGGTGATCTCGGCGTGCTCGGCCAAAGCCTCCGGCACCCGGGCGAGCGCCTGTTCGGCCTCCTCCTCCTCGCCGAGCGCGACCAGGGCGCGGATCAGCCCGCCCCAGCCGGCGGCGTTTTCCGGCTCCTCGGCGAGCAAGGCGCTGAACAGATCGCCCGCCCCGGCGGCGTCGCCCGCCTCCAGCGCCGCTTTCGCCTCGGCCAGGAGATCGGCCGCCGGCATCGCGCCGCCGGCCTGTTTCAGCAAAGTCTCGACGAAGCGCTTGACCTCCGATTCCGGCAACGCGCCCTGGAACAGATCGGCGATCTGCCCCTGCCAGAACGCGGCGACGGTCGGCACCGATTGCAGCGGCAGGCCGAGCTGGCTCAATTGCTGCACCAGCGACTGGTTCTTGTCGATGTCGATCTTGACCAGCTTGATCCGCCCGCCGGCGGCGCGGGTGACTTTTTCGAGCGTCGGCGTGAGCTGGCGGCAGGGGCCGCACCAGGTCGCCCAGAAATCGACCAGAACCGGCACTTGCCGCGACGCCTCGACGACATCGCGCATGAAGGTTCGCTGATCGCCGTCCACGATCATGTCCGCGCCGGCGCCGGGCGGCGCCCCCGCCGTGGCGGCGCCGGGCCGCCCCTCTCCGATCAGTTCCATATCCGAAGCATCCTTGCTTGCAGGTTGTCGCACTTTCGATCGTCCATCATATGGCACGAAACCGCGTGTCCGCCATCAGCCGGGCGCCAGGGCGCCGCCGGGGGGAAGGTGGCGCAGAACATCGTGCGTGCCCTCGAAGATCATCTTCAGCGCGACATAGAGCACGATCAGCCAGCCGAGCCAGGCGAGCCGCGGCTGGCGCGTCAGCAGGCG
>JAJZVE010000291.1 GCA_021845835.1 Pseudomonadota bacterium
GACGCGCACCACCCGCGCGACAAGGCGGCCTGGGTGAAGCTGTTCCGCACGACCTTCGTGTTCACCGGCGGCGAGATCGTCGGCGAGTTCCTGATGAGCCTCGGCTACCTGCCGGGCGCCCATGCCGCCGATTGCCCGGTCGCGGCGCGCATCGCCGCCGCCGCGCCGCCCTGGGCGCGCGGGGCGGACTTTTCGCGGTAGCGGCGAGGGGCTATCTGCACGCGCGAAAGGTGGGATCGGGATGGACGACAACGACGGCCAGCTGCCGGAAAGCCTGCTGCCCTATGACGAATGGACCGAATCGGCGCTGCGCCGCGTGATGGTGCAGGCGCTGGGCCATGCCGCCGCGCACGGCCTGCCCGGCGGGCACCATTTCTACGTCACGTTCCGCACCGACCACCCGAACACGGTGATCCCGAAGCGGCTGCGCGCGCAGTTCCCGACCGAGATGACCATCGTGCTGCAGCACCAGTTCTGGGACCTCAAGGTGGACGAGGCGGCGGACGAGTTCAGCGTCGGCCTGTCCTTCGGCGGCGTGCCCACCACCGTGCACATCCCGCTCGGCGCCATCACCGCCTTCGCCGACCCCGAGGTGCGGTTCGGCCTGCAGTTCCGCGCGGTCATGCCGCCGGAGCAGGAGGCCGCCGCGCCGGAGGCGCCGGAGCAGGAGGCCGCCGCGCTGCCGGCGCCGCAGCCGCCGGAGACGCCGGAAGAGAAGGAAGAGAAGCCGCAGGTGGTCAGCCTGGACGCCTTCCGCCGCCGCACGCCGCCGAAAGAGTGACGCCCGCAGAAAAGGCGACAACCCCCATGAACGCCCCGATGTCCCGCCCGTCAGGCTTCCAGTACGCGCCGATGTTCCCGCTCGGCCCCGATCCGACGCCCTGGCGCAAGCTGGACATCGCCGGGGTGTCCACCGTCCGTTGCGACGGGCGGACCATCCTGCGCATCGATCCGGCGGCGCTGTCGGACCTGGCGGTGCGCGCCTTCCATGACGTGTCGCACCTGCTGCGCCCCGGCCACCTGGCGCAGCTGCGCGCCATCCTCGACGACCCCGAGGCGTCGTCCAACGACCGCTTCGTCGCGCTCGACCTCCTGAAGAACGCCAACATCGCCGCCGGCGGCGTGCTGCCGATGTGCCAGGACACCGGCACCGCCATCGTGTTCGGCAAGCGCGGCCAGCATGTCTGGATCGACGGCGACGAGGAGGAGGCGCTCGCGTACGGCGTCCACCGCACCTACACGGAAACCAACCTGCGCTATTCGCAGATGGCGCCGCTGTCGATGTTCGAGGAGGTGAACACCGGCAACAACCTGCCGGTGCAGTTCGACATCTCCGCCGCCCCCGGCCTCGACCACGCCGACGAGTTCCACCTGATGTTCATGGCCAAGGGCGGCGGCTCGGCCAACAAGACCTTCCTGTTCCAGGAAACCCGCGCGCTGCTCTCGGCCGAGAAGCTGCTGTCCTTCCTGGAAACGAAGGTCAAGACGCTCGGCACCTCGGCCTGCCCGCCCTATCACCTCGCGATCGTGGTCGGCGGCACCAGCGCCGAAGCCACGCTCAAGACGGTGAAGCTGGCCTCCACGCGCTATCTCGACACGCTGCCGACCAGCGGCAGCCGCGCCGGTCACGCCATCCGCGACCTGGAGATGGAGCAGGCGGTGCTGGAGATGACGCGCCGCATCGGCATCGGCGCGCAGTTCGGCGGCAAGTATTTCTGCCACGACGTGCGCGTGATCCGGCTGCCGCGCCACGGCGCCAGCCTGCCGGTCGGCATCGGCGTGTCGTGCAGCGCCGACCGCCAGATCAAGGCAAAGATCACCCGCGAGGGCATCTTCCTCGAACAGCTCGAATCCGATCCGTCGAAATACCTGCCCGAAGCGACCGACGACATTCTCGGCGGCGATGTGGTGGCGGTCGATCTGAACCGGCCGATGACGGAGATCCGGCGCCGGCTCTCGCAGTATCCGGTCAGGACGCGGCTGTCGCTGACCGGCACGATGGTGGTCGCGCGCGACATCGCGCACGCCAGGCTGAAGCAGCGGCTGGACGCCGGCCAGGGCCTGCCCGACTATATCAAGGACCATCCGGTCTATTACGCCGGCCCCGCCAAGACGCCGCACGGCATGCCGACCGGCAGCTTCGGCCCGACCACGGCCGGGCGCATGGACTCGTACGTTGCTGAGTTCCAGAAGGCGGGCGGATCGTTGGTGATGCTGGCGAAGGGCAACCGTTCCGGTGCGGTGCGCGAGGCGTGCAAGGCCTATGGCGGATTCTATCTCGGCAGCGTCGGCGGCCCGGCGGCGCGGCTGGCGCAGGACTGCATCCGCCGCGTCGAGGTGCTGGAGTTTCCCGAACTCGGCATGGAAGCGGTTTGGCGCATCGAGGTCGAGAACTTCCCTGCGTTCATCGTGACCGACGACAAGGGCAACGATTTCTACGACGGGCTGACCTGACATGCGCTTCGCCGTCGATCGCATCGACCACGTCACGCTCAACTGCCGCGACGTGGACACCACCGCTTCCTGGTACCAGCGCGTGCTGGGCATGGAGCGCGAGGAATTCGGCCGCCAGCAGCGCACGTGCCTGAAATTCGGCGGCCAGAAACTGAATCTGCGGCCGATCGACACCGACGATCCGAAGTGGGCGACCGGACAGGCGGCGGTGGCCGGCTCGGCCGATCTCTGCTTTGCAACGGCAGTGGGACCGGAGGAAGTGGCGACGCATCTGCGCCGTTGCGGCGTTGCCGTGGAACTCGGGCCGGTGGAGCGGATCGGTGCGCTCGGCCCGATGCTGTCGGTCTATTGCCGCGATCCCGACGGCAACCTGATCGAAATCGCCACCTATCTTGCTGGTTGAATCATGGACAATTCCCGCACCACCGGACTTGCCGCCTTCGTCGCCTTCATGGCCTGTGTGCCGCTCGCCAACTGGATGATCGGCCATGTCGGCACGTTCTGCGTGCCCGGGGGGCCGTGCGTCGTGCCGGTGGCGCCGGGGCTGACCGCGCCGTCGGGCGTGCTGGTCGTGGGGCTGGCGCTGGTCCTGCGCGACCTGGTGCAGCGCTGCCTCGGCACCCGCGCGGGGCTGCTGGCGATCCTGTGCGGCACCGTACTGTCGGTGCTGGTGGCGGGACCGCAGCTCGTGCTCGCATCGGGCCTCGCGTTCCTGTTCAGCGAGTTGGCAGATTTCGCCGTGTACACGCCGTTGCAGCGGCGCGGCCTGGTGCGCGCCGTGGTGGCGTCGTCGCTGGTCGGACTGGTGCTGGATTCGATCGTGTTCCTCACGCTCGCTTTCGGCAGCCTGCAGTTCCTGCCGGGGCAGATCGTGGGCAAGGCGTGGGCGGTGCTGGTCAGCATTCCGCTGGTGACGGCGGTGCGGCGGCTCACGCCCGTGCCGGTGCGATGAAGGCGGCCGACTTCGACTTTGCTCTCCCGCCGGACCGCATCGCCCAGCATCCCGCACGACCCCGCGATGCGGCGCGGCTGCTGCATGTTGCGCGCGACGGGCTGCATGACCGGACGGTGCGCGATCTGCCGGACCTGCTGCGCGACGGCGACATCCTGGTCGCCAACGACACGCGCGTGATCCCGGCGCAGTTGTCGGCGCGGCGCGGCAACGCGCGCATCGGCATCACGCTCGACCGGCCGCTGGCGGACGGGACGTGGCACGCGCTGGCGCGCAACGCGCGGCGGCTGCATCCGGGCGATTCACTTCTCTTTGACGGCACCGACGATTTTTCGGCGGAGGTGCGTGCGCGCGATGCCGATGGCGGGGTGGCGCTCGCGTTCAACCGGCACGGCGAGGCGTTTGCGGCCGCGCTGCGCGCGGCCGGGGCGCTGGCGTTGCCGCCCTATATCGCGCGCCCGCACGGCCCGACCGCGGCGGATGCGGCGGATTATCAGACCGTGTTCGCGGCACGCGACGGCGCGGTCGCCGCGCCGACCGCGGGGCTGCATTTCACGCCGGCGTTGCTGGCCGCGCTGGCGGCGCGCGGCGTGGCGCGCGTCACGGTGACGCTGCATGTCGGCGCCGGCACCTTCCTGCCGCTGCGTGGCGAGGACGTGGAGGCCCACAGGCTGCACGCCGAGCGCGGTGAGATCACGGCCCACGTCGCCGCCGCGATCAACGCCGCGCCCGGCCGCATCGTCGCCGCCGGCACCACCAGCCTGCGTTTGCTGGAATCGGCGGCGGCGGCGGACGGCACGATCCGCCCGTTTGCCGGCGAGACCGACCTGTTCATCCGTCCCGGCCATCGCTTCCGTACCGCCGATCTGCTGCTGACCAATTTCCATCTGCCGCGCTCGACGCTGTTCATGCTGGTCTGCGCCTTCGCCGGCACGGAACGGATGCGCGCCGCCTATGCGCACGCGATCGCGGCGGGGTATCGGTTCTATTCCTACGGCGACGCCTCGCTGCTGGAGCGCGCATGATCGCCTCACGCAACACACGTTGCTCCTCCTCCCTCTCCACCCCTGGGGGTGGAGAGGGTTGGGGTGAGGCGGGGGACTCACGGCGCAACGCCGTACGCGCGGGCTGCACCCCACATCACCCTGACCCTCTCCGCCCCAACGGGGCGGAGAGGGAAAGAACGAGGCATCAGCAATGACTCTCGCGTGGCACCTCGAAGCCCGTGACGGCGATGCGCGCCTCGGCCGCCTGCTGACCGCGCATGGCGCGGTGGCAACGCCCGTGTTCATGCCGGTCGGCACCGCCGGCACGGTGAAGGCGATGACGGCGGATGCGCTGCGCGCGACCGGCGCGTGCATGGTTCTCGGCAACACCTATCACCTGATGCTGCGTCCGGGCGCGGAGCGGGTGGCGCGGCTCGGCGGGCTGCATCGCATGATGGACTGGCCCGGCCCGATCCTGACCGATTCCGGCGGGTTCCAGGTCATGTCGCTCGCCGCGCTGCGCAAGCTCGATGCCGACGGCGTCACCTTCCGTTCGCATCTCGACGGCAGTGAGCATCGGCTGACGCCGGAACGCTCGATCGCCATCCAGCACAGCCTGGATGCGACGGTGACGATGGCGTTCGACGAATGCACGAAGTTTCCCGCGACCGCGCCGCAGGCACGCGACAGCATGGAACTGTCGATGCGCTGGGCCGCGCGCTGCCGCGCCGCCTTCATCCCGCGCGACGGCTACGGGCTGTTCGGCATCAACCAGGGCAGCATCTTCCCCGATCTGCGCGCCCGCTCGGCGGAGGCGCTGGCGCGCATCGGCTTCGAGGGATACGCGATCGGCGGCCTCGCGGTGGGCGAGGGGCAGGACGCGATGTTCACCGTGCTGGACGGCCTGATGCCGTTGCTGCCGGCGGAGGCGCCGCGCTACCTGATGGGTGTCGGCACGCCGGACGACATCATCGGCGCGGTCGCGCGCGGCGTCGACATGTTCGATTGCGTGATCCCGACGCGCGCCGGCCGCACCGCGCGCGCCTACACGCGGCGCGGCGTGTTCAACCTGCGCAACGCCCGCTTCGCCGACGACGACCGCCCGCTCGATCCCGGCTGCGCCTGCCCCCTGTGCACGCGGCACACCCGCGCCTACCTGCATCACCTGTTCCGCTGCGAGGAGATGCTCGGGCCGATGCTGCTGACCTGGCACAACATCCAGTATTACCAGGACCTGATGGCCGGCCTGCGCGCGGCGATCGGCGCCGGGCGGCTCGAACAGCACGCGGCGGAACTGCGCGCGACCTGGGCGGCGGGAGACATCGCATGACCACCGGCTATGACGACCTGACGCAACTCGGCCGCCCCGCGCGCATCCCGGCAAGCCCGGAGGAGGCGGTGCTGGAGCGCGTGCCCAATCCGCGCGCGGATGCGCAGTATCTGGTGCGCTTCGCCATGCCGGAATTCACCTCGCTCTGCCCGCTCACCGGCCAGCCCGACTTCGCGCATCTGGTGATCGACTACGTGCCGCGCGACTGGATCGTGGAGAGCAAATCGCTGAAACTGTTCCTCAACAGTTTCCGCAACCACGGCGCCTTCCATGAAGCCTGCACGATGGAGGTGGCGCGGCGCATCGTGGAGGTGCTCGATCCCCACTGGCTGCGCATCGGCGGCTACTGGTATCCGCGCGGCGGCATGCCGATCGACGTGTTCTGGCAGACCGGCGCCCCGCCCGCCGGCGTGTGGATTCCCGACCAGGGCGTGGCGGGATATCGCGGGCGAGGGTAGCGAAGAGGTATCCGCAGATGACGCAGAT
>JAJZVE010000292.1 GCA_021845835.1 Pseudomonadota bacterium
GGTGTCGAGCAGCGTGACGCCGGTCTCCAGCGCGGCATGGATTGTGGCGATGCTCTCGGCGCGATCGGCCGGCCCGTACATCCCGGACATGCCCATGCAGCCGAGTCCCAGCGCCGAGACGCGCGGCCCCGCCGCGCCAAGCGGACGATACTCCAATGCTTCGCTCCGTCTGCCGATGCTGCGTGCTGATATGGGGTTCAGTGCAGCGTCGCCAGCAGCCCCGCCATCAGCCGTCCTCGCTCCGGCAGGCTGGCGACCTCGATATGCTCGGTGAGGGTATGGAACCCTTCGCCGCGCGCGCCCAGCCCGTCCAGCGACGGAATCCCCATCGCGCCGGTGAAGTTGGCGTCGGAGCCGCCGCCCGCGCTCTCATGCGGCAGATCGAAGCCGATGGCTGCGGCAATCCCGCGTGCCGTCTCATACAGTGCCATCGTGTTCGCGTCCGGCTCCCACACCGGGCGCGTCACGCCGCGAGTCACGGTGAACGTCACGTCGTTGGCGCTGCCCGACAGCGCCAGCATGCGGGCGACGGCGTGGTCCAGGTCCTGCTGGCGCTTGGCCATGCTGAGCGACTCGCCGCGGCAGACCGTGGGCACGCAATTGACCCATTGGCCGCCATGCACCACGCTGACGCTGAAGGTGCAGGCGTCGGTGGTCATGTCCTCGATCTCCAGCAGCTTGCGCGCCATCAGCCGCACCGCGGAGCGGCCCTCGGCGAGCCGCGCGCCGGCATGGCTTGGCCGGCCGACCGCTTCGAGGTTGAAGCGGGCGATGGCGTAGCGGCCGGTGACGACACCGCCGCTGCGGCGCCCCGGTTCCGGCACCAGCACATAGCGATGCCGCGCCGCCTCTGCTTCGATCAGGTCGCGCGTGCTGGGGCTGCCGACTTCCTCGTCGCTGGTCAGCAGTACCGTCACCGGCAGCGGTGTCGCGATGCCGGCGCGGATCAACTGCCCGATCGCTGCGCAGGCCAGGAAACTGCCCGCCTTCATGTCAAGAATTCCCGGCCCGTAGCAGCGGTCGCCCTCGCGCCGCCACGGCAACAGCGCCAGCGTGCCGAGCGGATGCACGGTGTCGAGATGCCCCATCACCAGGATGCCGGGCTCGCCCGCCCGCGGATGCGGGAAGCGGGCGCGCACGCAGTCGCCGAAGCCCATGCGGCCGGGAATGCGCTCGATCGCGGCCCCCATCAGCGCGAGATCACGGCTCGCCACGTCCATCACGCGGTTGACGGCAGCGGCGTCGAAGGTCGGCGATTCGCATTCGACCCAGGGCCGCAGGCCGGCCAGCATCGCGTCGATGTCGAAGGGAAGGGATTTCGCGTCCATTGTTGCCTCGCTCTGCTTGCTTGATGGCGGAATGGGATGGCGGCCGGCATCAGCCCTGGCCGCCGAGATAGGCCGCCCGCACCTCCGGATGCCGGCGGATCGCGTCGGGCGGGCCTTCGGCCAGGATGCTGCCCTGGTGCATGACGGAAATCGTGGCGGAGACGTCGAGCACCACGTTCATGTTATGCTCGATCAGCACGATCGTGTGGTCGCCGCCGAGTTCGACGATCAGGCGCTTCACCGTCTCGATGTCGTCCACGCCCATGCCGGCCATCGGCTCGTCGAGCAGCAGCGTGCTCGGCTCGCCCGCCAGCGCCAGCCCGATCTCCAGGATGCGCTGCTGGCCGTGCGACAGCTCGCCGGCGCGGACATTGCGCCATTGCCGCAGCGCGAGGCGCCGCAGCACGCCCTCCGCCACGTCGCGCGCGCGGGTCAGCCGTTCCTTCGGCCGCAGGAAATCGAACGCGGCGAGGCCCGTCTGCGCCTGCGCCGCCAGACGCAGGCTTTCGAACACGGTGAGATTCTGGAACAGGTTGGTGACCTGGAAGGACCGCGCGATGCCCAGCCGCGCGCGCCGGTGCGGCGGCAGACGGGTCACATCGCGGCCCTCGAACGTGACGCGCCCGCTGCTCGGCAGCGTCGTGCCGGTCAGGCAGTTGAACAGCGTGGTCTTGCCGGCGCCGTTCGGGCCGATGACGGCGTGGATGCCGCGTTCCTCGACCGTGAACGACACGTCGCGCAGGGCCACGAAGCCGCCGAAGCGCTTGCCGAGATCGCGCACCGCGAGCTTCGCCATGCTCATCGCGCGTCGTCGGCGCCGGTGGGGAACAGCAGGCGGCGCGCACTGGCGCGATCCAGCACCCATTCCAGGCCGGACAGCAGCCCGCCGCGCAGATAGCTCGCCACCAGCATCAGCAGCAGGCCGATCACCAGCAGCCAGCGCGGCCAGATCGCCGACAGCAGGTTGCCCAGCACGACGAAAAACGTCGCGCCGAGCACGCCGCCGAACAGCGACCCGGTGCCGCCGAGGATGGTCATGATGATGATGCGCTCGCTCATCGACACGTCGATGTTGCCGAGCGGCGCGAAATTCAGGAACAGCGCGTAGAGGCCGCCGGCGATCCCGGTCACGGCGGCGGAGGCGACGAAGGCAGCGACCTTGAACAGCCGCACGTTGTAGCCGAGGGCGGTGGCGCGGTCCTCGTTCTCGCGGATCGCGATCAGCGTGCTGCCGAACGGCGAGGCGGCCAGCAGCAGCAGGAACAGATAGACGGCCAGGAACACCAGCGCCACGAACAGGTAGAAGCTCAGCGGCGTCTGCAGCGCCAGCAGCGTGACGCCGCCGAACGTCAGCGCCGGGCGCGGGATGTTCAGCAGCCCGTTGTCGCCGCCGGTTACGTCGGCCATCGCGTAGGCGAGGAAGTAGAACATCTGCGACAGCGCCAGCGTCAGCATCACCAGGTAGATGCCGCGCTTCTGGGTGGCGAGCACGCCGACGAACAGCCCGACTGCCATGCTGCCGACGACCGTCAGGCACAGCGCCGCCAGCGTGCCGACGCCGAGATGCAGCAGCGCGAGGCCGCAGACATAGGCGCCGACGCCGAAGAAGATCGCCTGCCCGAACGAGAGCAGACCGACATAGCCCAGCAGCAGCGTGCAGCCGAGCGTCGCGATGACGAAGATCAGCGCCTCGGTCGCCATCGCCAGCGACGGCAGCACGAACGGCAGCAGCGCCGCAGCCAGGATGCTGGCAAGGAAGGTCGGTTCGCGGAGGGCGCGCGGCATGGTGCTACGCCCGCCCCAGCAATCCCCGCGGGCGCAGCAGGATGACCAGCGCCATCGCGACATAGATCATCAGATTGGCGCCTTCGGACCACAGGCTGCTCATCACGCTCTGCACGATGCCGATCAGCAGTCCGCCGGCGAGCGCGCCGCTGAAACTGCCCATGCCGCCGATGACCACGACCACGAAGGCAATGCCGAGCGCGTCCGGACCCATGAACGGCTCGGCGCCGCGGATCGGCGCCGCCAGCACGCCGGCCAGTCCCGCCAGGAACGCGCCGAGCGCGAAGGTGAGCGAGAAGATGCCGAACACGTCGATGCCCAGCAACGACACCATCTCGGTCGATTCGGTGCCGGCGCGCAGGATCGCGCCATAGGTCGTGCGCTCCAGCAGCAGCCACAGCGCCAGCGCCAGCGCGGCGGAAAAGCCGATGACGAACAGGCGGTACTTCGGATAGGCGAAGCTGCCCAGGATCAGCACGCCGCGCAGCAGGTCGGGTGCCGCGACATGCTTGCCGATCGGGTCCCACACGATGACGACGAGTTCCTGGATCACTAGCGCGAGGCCGAGGGTGACCAGGATCTGGAACATGTGCGGCGCGCGGTACAGCCGGTTGAGCATGGTGCGCTCGCCCAGCCATCCCGCCGCGCCCACGACCAGCGGCCCGATCAGCAGCGCCAGCCAGAAATTCCCGGTTGCCTCGGTGAGCGCGTAGCAGAGATAGGCGCCGAGCAGATAGAAGGCGCCGTGGGCAAAGTTCACGAAGTTCATGATGCCGAAAATGATCGACAGCCCGACCGCGATCAGGAAGTAGATCATCCCGATGCCGACGCCGTTGCAGACCTGCACGAGATACAGGCTCATGCCGGCCGCCCGCATGGCGGCCGGCAATCGGGCGGCGCCGCCGGCACCGCGCCGCTCAGGTCATGTGGCACGCGGACTGGGCCTGCGTCAGGAACGACCTGCCGAAGCTGACGATATCGACGTAGTCGTACTGCGACCGCATCTTCGCCTTCGGCTTGCCCTGCAGCAGGTAGTAGTTCTTCACCACCTGATGGTCGAAGGCCTGGATCGTCTCGTCGCCGGTCGGGCCTTCGTACTGCAGGCCCTCCAGCGCCCTGATGATGGCGGCCGGGTCGGCCGATCCCGACTTCCTGATCCCGCGCATGATCAGGTCGGAGCAGATATAGCCGCTGATCGACGTATAGCTCGGCGGCATGCTGGCTTCGCGGCTGTAGATGTCGAGGATCTTCCTGTTGCCGGGGCTGTCGATCGCCATGTCGTACTGGCAGCCGACATAGACGCCGTCGAGTACGTCGGTGCCGATTTCCTGGTACTGCTCCAGGCCGGCGGCCCAGACCATCAGGATCTTCATCTTCTGCTTCATGCCGAAATCCGCCGCCTGGCGCAGCGTGTTCGTGCTCTGCGCGCCGAAATTGAGCAGCAGCAGCACATCCGGCTTTGCCGCGGCGGCGTTGGTGAGATAGCCGGAGAATTCCGTCTCGGTCAGCGAGTGGTAGCTGTTGCCGACGTGCTCGATGCCCTTTTCCTTGAACAGCGCCTGCGCGTTCTGCAGCAGCGACTCGCCGAACACGTATTTCGGCGTGATCGTGTACCAGCGCTTCGCGTCGGGATATGTCTCGATCAGCGGACGCACGGTCTGCTGGATGGCGCCATAGGTCGGCACCGACCAGCGGAAGGTGGCGCGGTTGCAGTTCGTGCCCGTGACCTCGTCGGCGCCGACCGCGGTGACGAACACGCCGCCGGCCTTGTTCACCTCCGCCGACAGCGCGAGCGCGACCGAGGACAGCACGGCGCCGAAGAACAGGCGGTGCCGGTTCTGCTGGATTTCCGCCAGCGCCTTGGCGACCGCGCGGCCCGGATTGCCCTCGCTGTCCACCGAAACGTAGTCGATATCCAGGCCGTACGCCTTCCCGAGCACCCTGGTCGCGATCTGCGCGCCCATCACGCTCGGCTTGCCGGCGGCGGCGAAGGTGCCCGACAGTGCATAGAGGCTGCACAGCGTCGCCTTCTCGGCCGCCGCGGCGGTCCGCACGACGGCAGGCGCCGCGGCCAGTGCCACGGCACCCTTGACGACGGCGCGCCTTCCCAGGACCGGCATCCCCAGCCTCCTCTTTCCCAACCCAGCCTACGCGCCGGCATTGAAACCGGAGACGAGTCAGGTGTCGAGGCTGAATCCGCTTGCCTGCGCGCGAACGGCTCCCTGGCGTCGCGGGGCGGGGTTACGGCGTCGGCCGGTCCAGCGTGATCGGCCGGTCCGGGAAGGTCAGTTGCTCGCGGTCGCGCCAACTGGGATGGACGTAGTTGATCTCCATCAGCCGCCGCACGCCGACGATCGGGCGCGGATCGAAGCCGTGCCACGTGGCCGGGCCTGGGACGAAGATCACCGCCGAGTCGAACTCGCCCGGGGAACGCGCGACCCAGCGCTGGTCGGCGTCGTAGATGTCGGTCCCCCACTCCGCGGCGTCGGGGCCGGTGGACAGGTAGATCACCATCGAGAACAGCTTTTCCGGGATGTCCCGGTGCGGTTCCAGCCAGGCGCCGTCGGTGTCCTGGATATACTCCATGCGCAGATAGCTGCCCTCGGCGGCGATCGCGCAGGTTTCCGCCATCAGCCGCGCCACGTCCGGGCGCTGCAGCGCGTCGGACAGCACCTGGCAGGTGGGGAACCTGGCACGCAGCGTCGGCGTGATGAAGCAGCGTTCGGTGTTGTAGGTGTTGCGCGTGCCGTCGGTGCGGCCGAGCACCGGCGGCGCGATCGGCAGCGTCAGGATGCCGGTGCAGAGATCGACCGGGAACACTTCCTTGAGCCGCCAGTGGCGATACGGCCAGTCGCCGCGCTCGGCATTGCGCACCGCGTGCGTGAACGCCGCGGCCACGGCATCGACCGTGGGCACCGGGGGATACTGCATCAGCGTGCCCCCGGCATCTTGCGCGGCGCCCAGTCGATCGCCTTGCGCACCAGCGGCACCGACTTGGCGAACGCGCTGACGGTGTGCCGCACGTATTCCTTGCGCACGTACCAGTCGGAATCGACGTAGCACAGCTGCAGGCTCATGCGCTGGCAGATCGGAA
>JAJZVE010000293.1 GCA_021845835.1 Pseudomonadota bacterium
CGAGCACCTTGCCCGGCGCCTGCGGGCACTGGTTGGTATCGACGCCGATCGCGAGCGCGTCGGGCGCGTCGTTCATCGCCTTGAAGATGCCGCCGTTGCTGCCGGCACCGACGGCGTCGATGCGGTCGGCGCCGTCCGCCACCATCGCGGCACCGCGCTGCTGGCCGCGCGCCGGATCGGAGAACGGGTTGTTGCCGCCGACCCAGAGCGTCGGCGAAATCCTGATGTCGGGCCTTGCGTGTTTCGCGCCCTGGATGAAGCCGTCGGTGAAGCGGTGCAGGAACGGGATATCGAGCGCGCCGACGGCGCCGACCTTGCCCGTCCTGCTGGTCAGCGCCGCTTCCGCCCCGGCCAGGAAGCTCGGTTCGTACTCGCGGAAGGTGCCGCAATAGACGTTGGGCAGCGGCCTGGCGATGCAGGTATCGACCATCAGGAACTTCACGCCCGGATGCGCGGTGGCGACCGGCGGCACCAGGTCGTTGAACTCGAAGCCGACCGCGACAACGACCTTCGCCCCTTCGCGCACCGCCGCTTCCAGGTTCTGGCGCTGCGTGGTGGGATCGGTGCTTTCGTAGGTCCTGGCAACCGCGCCGACCTCGCGCGCCGCCGCCTCGATGCCGACCTGCCCCAGCTTGAGGAAATCGTTCACCCCGATCGGGTTGGGCGAGACATAGACGATCAGCGGCTTGCTCTGCGCCACCGCGCCCGTCGCATACGCCAGCCCCAACAGACCGGCAGCCGCACCGGCCAGCCCGCCCCGCAGGTTCATCGTCTTTTCCCTTCCCGCCCCGATGCGGCGCGATGCTCCGTCACGTTCCGCGCGCTGTCAACACGAACGCCGGCTCAGATCACGCCGCCCGCTGCCAATTGGTCCAGTGCCGCCGCGTCCAGCCCGAGCAGCCCGCCCAGGACCGCGCGCGTGTCGGCGCCGAGCAGCGGCGGGGCGGAACGGTAGGCGACCGGCGTTTCCGACAGGCGCAACGGGCTGGCGACCAGCGTCACGTCCGCCCCGACCGGATGGCGCATCGGCACAACGAGGCCGCGGGCGCGCACCTGCGGGTCCTCGAACACCTCGCGCAGCGTGTTGATCGGCCCGCACGGCACGCCGGCTTCCTCCAGCGCCGCCACCCAGGCGCGCGTCGGGCGCGTGCTGGTGATGGCGCACAGCAGCGGCATCAGCGTCGCGCGGTGGGCGACGCGGCGCTCGTTGGTGCGGAAGCGGTCGTCGCTCGCCCATTCCGGCCGGCCGATGGCGGCACAGAGGCGCGCGAACTGCCCGTCATTGCCGGCGCCGATGATCATGAAGCCGTCCTGCGTCGGCACGTCCTCGTACGGCACGATGCTGGGATGGGCATTGCCGAGCCGGCGCGGCACCTCCCCGGTTGCGAGGTAGCTCGCCGCCTGGTTGGCCAGCGCGGCCACCTGCACATCCAGCAGCGCCATGTCGATCGCCTGCCCCTGCCCGGTCGCCTGCCGGTGCAGCAGCGCCGCCAGGATCGCCGAAGTGGCGTAGAGGCCGGTCATGATGTCGGTGAGCGCCACGCCCGTCTTCTGCGGCCCGCCCCCCGGTTCGTCGTCGGCGCGGCCGGTCAGGCTCATCATGCCGCCCATGCCCTGCACCAGCACATCGTAGCCGGCGCGCGGGGCATACGGGCCGGTCTGGCCGAAGCCGGTGATGGAGCAGTAGATCAGGCCGGGATGCGCGGCGCGCAGCGTCCCGGCATCCAGCCCGTACTGCTGCAGGCCGCCGACCTTGAAGTTCTCGATCAGCACATCGGCGCGCGCGGCGAGGTCGCGCAGCAGCCGCTGCCCCTGCGGATGCGCCATGTCGATCGTGACCGACTTCTTGTTGCGGTTCATGCACTGGAAATAGGCGGACTCGGCGGTGGGCTGCCCGGCATCGTCGCGCAGGAACGGCGGACCCCAGGCGCGCGTGTCGTCGCCGCAGCCGGGGCGCTCGATCTTGATGACCTCCGCGCCGAGATCGCCGAGCATCTGCGACGCCCACGGCCCGGCCAGCACGCGCGTGAGATCGAGCACGCGGATCTGCGACAATGCACCCGACATGAAACGCTTCCGTTCCTCTGCGATTCCGGGGTGCGGGCGACAGACCTCCGCGGCCGGCCCGTCCCGGTTCAGCGTGTCTGCTTCGTCCGGTCAGCCCGGCTCGTGGCCGACGCGCACCAGCATCTTGCCGAAATTGCCGCCGCGCAGCACCTGCGCCAGCGCCTCCGGCGCATTCTCCAGCCCGTCCACCACGCTCTCGCGATAGCGCAGCGTGCCGTCCTTCACCCAGGGCGCGGCCAGCGCGCGCCATTCCGGGAACAGGTCCAGCCGGTCGGACACCAGGATGCCCTGGATCAATGCGCGCTTCATGATCAGGAAGGCGAGGTTCGGGCCGGGCGGCGGGTCCGGGTCGTTGTACTGCGCCACCATGCCGCAGACGATCATGCGCGCGAACACGTTGAACAGCGGGATCACCGCCGCCTGCACCGCGCCGCCGACATTCTCGAAATAGACGTCGATGCCGTGCGGGCACGCCGCCTGCAGCGCCACGCGCAGGTCCATGGTGCGGTGATCCACGCAGTCGTCGAAGCCGAGCGCCTCCTGCACCCAGAGGCATTTCTCCGCGCCCCCGGCGATGCCGACGACGCGCGCGCCGGCCCGCTTCGCCAACTGGCCGGCGACCGAGCCGACCGGCCCGGACGCCGCCGAGACCACCACGGTCTCGCCGGGCTTCACGCGCCCGACCTCGCGCATGCCGTAGAACGCCGTCACCCCCGGCATTCCCAGCACGCCGAGCCAGGTGGACAGCGGCGGCCCGTCGGGATCGAGCTTCATCAGCTGCTTCGCCGCCGTCAGCGCATGCGTCTGCCAGCCGCGGCTGCCGACCACCACGTCGCCCGGCACGAAGCCGGGGGCGGCGGAGGCGATCACCTCGCCGACCGTCTCCCCGGTCATCACCTCGCCGATCTGCACCGGGGCGGCATAGCTCGCCCGGTCATACAGCCGCCCGCGCATATAGGGGTCGATGGAGAGCCAGATGGTCCGCGTCAGCACCTGGCCCGCCGCCGGCTCCGGCAGCGGCGTCTCGACCAGCTCGAAGTGCTCCGGCCCCGGCTCGCCGGTGGGCCGGCGGCGCAGCACCAGCGCGCGTCGCATCTCGGTCATGCTCCCGCTCTCCCCTGCCCGGCCGTTCAGGCGGTTTCGGCGCGCAGCACCAGCCGCCCGGTGACGCGGCCCTCGCGCAGCCGCGTCAGCGCCGCGTCGGCCGTCGGCATCGGCACCTGCTCGATCGGCACCGGCGGCAACCTGCCGTCCTGCGCCAGCGCGACCAGCGCGCGCAGGTCGCCGGGGGTGCCGACATAGCTGCCCTGGACGGTCAGCGCCTGGATCGGCATCAGCGGCAGCGGCAGGCGCAGCTCGCCGCCGAACAGCCCGACCTGCACCAGCTTGCCGCCCTTGCGCAGCGCCTCGAACGCGGCGCGGGCGCTGGCCGTGCCGTTCACCAGGTCGATGATGGCGCCGACGCGCCCGCCGGCCGCCTCGATGATCCGCTTGGTCACGCCCTCGCCCGACCCGTCCACCACCGTGGCCGCGCCTTCGCGCAGCGCCGCCGCGCGCTTCTCCGCGCTGACATCGACCGAGATGATGTTGCGGTGGCCGAGCGCGCGCAGCACCGCGACGGCCTGCAGGCCCAATCCGCCGGCGCCGATCAGCACCACCGGCTCGTCCGGCGGCAGCGGCATGATCTTCTGGATGGCGGAATAGACCGTGATGCCGGAGCAGGCATAGGTGGCGGCCAGCGCCGGATCGAGAGTGCCGGGGTCGATCAGGTGGCGCGGGTGCGGCGCCAGCACATGCGTCGCATAGCCGCCGTTCTGGAACACGCCGATGCTGCGCGGTTTGAGGCACATGTTGTCGTGCTCGGAGGTGCAGGCGGCGCAGGTGCCGCAGCCGACCCAGGGATAGACGATGCGCCGCGCGCCCACCGCGACGCCTGTGGCGTCCGGCCCCAGCCTGACGACGCGGCCGACGATCTCGTGCCCGAGCGCCAGCGGCAGCGTCACGCCGCGGTCCTTCAGCGACATGATCTGGCCGCCGCCGAGGTCGTACTTGCCTTCCCAGACATGCAGGTCGGAATGGCAGACGCCGCAATGCGTCACCTCCAGCAGCACCTGCGTGCCGGTCGGCTCCGGCGTCGGCAGCTCGATTTCCTTGAGCGGCGCACCGCTCTCCACCACGGCCCAGGCGCGCATCAGACCCTCCCCTCGACAATGTCGGGGATCATGGGAGCGCGCGGCGCGCGGCGGGTCAACCCGGCGCGTCAGGGCGGCGGCGCGATGGCGGCGCTGCCGTTGAGCACCCCGTCGTTGGTGCCCTGCTGCGCGCGCTGCATCACGTCCTTGTCAAGCTGATCGACCTCCTCGGCGCGCTGGCGCTCCTTGTTCGCGTTGGCGCGCAGCCCCGCCGCCTGCTCCTGCTGGCGGACCTGCTCGCGGGTCGGCTGATGCGCTTCGCCGCCCCAGCGGTTGCCGACCTGCGCCGGCGCCTGGGCATCCTGCGCGCCGGCGAGCGCGGGCGCGAACAGGCAGGCGAAAGCAGCGATCGCGGATACGGTCAGGACGTTCATCGCGGCTTCCTCCGCTACGGTGACAACACTTCGGCCCGGCGCAGGATGCCTCAGCCGTCACGCGGGCGTAAGCTGCCCGAGCGGCGGGTCTGGACGCCGCCGCCGGCGCAGAGGTAACGGCAACGCCGGCCGGCGCAGCGTCCCGCCGGAGAGGAGACCCAGCCATGCGCCGTCACCGTATCGCCGCCATTCCCGCCGACGGCATCGGGCCGGAGGTGATCGGCGCCGGGCTGGAGGTGCTGGACGCGCTCGCCGGCCGGGTCGGCTTCGCGCTGGACGTGGACCACTACGACTGGGGCTCGGCGCGCTACCGCCGCACCGGCGCGATGATGCCGGCCGACGGGCTGGCGCAGATCCGCAACGCCGACGCGATCTATTTCGGCGCGGTCGGTGCCCCCGACATTCCCGACCACGTCACGCTGTGGGGCCTGCGGCTGGTGATCGCGCAGGGCTTCGACCAGTACGCCAATGTCCGCCCCACCCGCATCCTGCCCGGCGTTGCCAGCCCGCTGCGCGACGTGACGCCGGCCGACCTCGACTGGCTGATCGTGCGCGAGAACAGCGAGGGCGAGTACGCCGGCCACGGCGGGCGCGCGCATCGCGGCCTGCCGGAGGAAGTGGCGACCGAGACCGCCATCTTCACCCGCGCCGGTGTTACCCGCATCATGCGCTACGCCTTCGCCGAAGCACAGCGGCGGCCGGCGAAGCATCTGACCGTGGTGACGAAATCCAACGCGCAGCGCTTCGGCCTGGTGCTGTGGGACGAGATCGCCGCCGCGGTGGCGACGGAATATCCCGACGTGGTCTGGGACAAGGAGCTGGTCGATGCCATGACGGTGCGCATGGTGCGCCGCCCGGCGAGCCTCGACACCGTGGTCGCGACCAACCTGCACGCCGACATCCTGAGCGACCTCGCCGCCGCGCTCGCCGGCAGCATCGGCATCGCGCCGACCGCGAATATCGACCCGACGCGCCGCTTCCCGTCGATGTTCGAGCCGATCCACGGCGCCGCCTTTGACATCACCGGCCAGGGCATCGCCAATCCGGTCGGCGCGCTGTGGACCGCGAGCCTGATGCTGGAACATCTGGGCGAGCGCGAGGCGGCGGCGGTGCTGATGGCGGCGATCGAGCAGGTCTGCGCCGCCGGCATCGTGACGCCCGACCTCGGCGGACGCGCGACCACGCAGGAAGTGGCGCGGGCGGTGGCGGACGCGCTGCGCGGGGTGAACCGGCCGGGGGAATAGCCCGGCCGGCGCCGGCGCCGATGATTGTTGCTGTGCAGGAACATTAACGCCGCGCCAGGGCGCCGGGCGCTCAGGCCGCGACCGGCGGCGGATGGGGGCGGCGCAGCGTGGGCGGCACCGGCGGCGGACGGCCCGGTGCCGGCGGGGCCGTTGCGCGCGGGCCGGTCCGGGGCGGCGCGCCGGCCACCGTGGACGTGGCCGGCGGGACCGGAGGGGGCGGCAGGCGGACGCCGAGCATCCGGCACAGCGGACGCAGCAGGCGGCGCATCTGCGGCGCCGCCGCGACCAGCGCCGCCATCTCCGGTTCGGCCAGCAGGTACCGCAAC
>JAJZVE010000294.1 GCA_021845835.1 Pseudomonadota bacterium
CAAAAACGCCTGGGCCGGCCGCGGCGGCTCGGCCGGCAGCGGTGCAGGAAAGGCGGGCAGCGGCGGCACCGGGGCGGCGGGGGCCGGCGGCGGTGGGGCCGACGGTGGTCGGGCCTGCGGCGATGGGGCCGGCGGCGGTGGGGCGTGCAGCGCGGCGGCCGGTGGCGGCGCATTCCCCAGCAACGCGGCGAGCGCGGTCGCGAACCCGGCCGCTGCCGGCGTTGCGCCGGGCGCGGGCAGCGCACTTGTCGGCATCGCGAGGGCAAGGATCGGCAGCGCCATGACGCCGCCCGGCAACGCAAGCCGCGGGCCAGCGCCAACGCCGCGCCGGACGCCGCGCATGGCGGCGCGGGCGGGCAGATCGTGCCGCGCGCATATGGCCAACCCGGCACATGCTGCCGCCCCGCAGGTGCCGCCGCCTGCGGTTCCGCGCCGCGGCGGTGCTGGCACGCTTCCTGCTGTCCCTCATGCGCGACGAGTGAAGGAGGCAGGCATGTCGCTGTTCGGCGCCATGGACACGGCGATCAGCGGGTTGAGCAGCCAGTGGGCCGCGTACGGCAACGTCGGCCACAACATCGCCAACAGCCAGACCACCGGCTTCAAGCGGGTCGATACCAGCTTCCTGGACTATCTGACCACCAGCAACGCGACCCAGAACGAGCCCGGCGCGGTCGTCGCGGTGCCGCAATACGTCAACACGGTGCAGGGCACCATCTCGCAGACCGACAACCCGCTGGCGCTCGCCATCTCCGGCCAGGGATTTTTCGCTGTCAGCGAGGCGCAGGGGACGACGGCGACCGGGCCGGTGTTCTCCAGCCAGCCCTACTACACCCGCGCCGGCGACTTCCAGCTCGACAAGAACGGCTATCTGGTCAACAGCGCCGGCGACTACCTGAACGGCTGGCCGGCGCAGGGCAACGGCCAGATCGACACCAACACGCTGGCGCCGGTCCAGATCAGCGAGTCGATCTACAAGCCGGTCGCCAGCAGCAACGTCACCCTCTCGGCCAACCTGCCGCCAGCCGGCAATCCCGACCCGACCAACCCGGCGGTCCAGGACCCGATCACGTCCAACGTCAGCATCTACGATGCGCAGGGCCAGTCGCACCAGCTGACGCTCAGCTTCACCTCGGCCGGCGCGAACAGCAACAACTGGGCGGTGACGGTGACGGACGACCTGGGCAACACCATCGGCAGCGGCACCGTCGCGTTCGCCGCCGACGGCACGCTGGCCTCGGTGACACAGGGCGGCACCACCACCTCGACCAGGGGCGCCGCCGGGGCGCTGACGCTGAACACGACCTATCCCGCGTCCGGCGGCGGCACGCAGTCGATCGCGCTCGCGCTCGGCACCATCGGCGGCACCGGCGGACTGACGCAGTTCGCGGGATCGACCTATTCGCTGCGCGGCATCAGCCAGGACGGAGTGCCGCCCGGCAACTTCAGCAGCGTCACCATGCAGAGCAACGGCAATGTCGTCGTGAACTACGACAACGGCCAGACGCGCACCATCGCGCAGGTGCCGATCGCCACCTTCGCCGCGCCGGACGCGCTGCAGCGGCAGAACGGCAGCGCCTTCACCGCCACCGTCGATTCCGGCCCGGCGCTGTCGCAGGCGGCGGGCACCAACGGCGCCGGCACGCTGGTCACCGGGTCGGTGGAGCAGTCGAACGTCGATATCGCCACCGAGTTCAGCCAACTGATCGTCGCCCAGCAGGCCTATTCGGCGAACGCCAAGACGGTGACGACGGCGAACGCGATGATGCAGGCGACGATCAACATGGTGCAGTGAACGGGAGCCGACGCGATGAGCCTCAGTGCCGCGCTGGCGATCGCGTCCGGCGAGGTCGGCAACATCAACACGCAGTTCGCGCTGATCGGCCACAACGTCGCCAACGCCAGCACGCCCGACTACGCCGTCGAGCAGGTGGCGCAGCACAGCCTGACCGCCGGCGGCATCGGGCTGGGGGCGCAGCTCGGCATCGTCGGGCGCAGCATCGACACCACGCTGCAAGCCGACCTGTACGCGCAGAACGGCAGTGTCGCCGCGCTGCAGGCGCAAACGACCGCGTTGCAGCCGATCGACGCGGCGCAGGGCGCGCCCGGCAGCGGCAGCGACCTCGCCAGTCTGCTCGGCGCGCTCGGCAACCAGTTCTCCGCACTGGAGACGGATCCGGCCAGTGCCACGCAACAGAGCACCGTGGTGACGGCGGCGAGCACGCTGGCGCAGCAGATCAATGCGGTCGGCAACGCGATCGGCGGCGCACGGCAGACCGCACAGAATACGATCGTGAGCGATGTCGGCACGCTGAACACGACGCTCGCCGGCATCGGCGCGCTGAGCAAGCGGATCGTGGCGGCGCAGGCGGCGGGGCAAAGCACCGCCGATCTCGCCAACCAGCGCGACGCCGCGATCGACACGCTGAGCAGCCTGGTGTCCGTGAACGTGCTGCCGCAGGCGAACGGCGATGTGCTGCTGGCGACCGCGGGCGGCCTCGTGCTGCCGACCGACGGCACCGCGCTCGCGACCGGTGCCGCCTCGCTGGGCGCGGGGAGCTACGCGCCGGGCGGCGGCGTGCCGGCGATCACGCTCGGCGGGCGCGACGTGACGCAGCAGTTGCAGGGCGGCGCGCTGGGCGCGCAGATCACGCTGCGCGACACCACGCTGCCGACATTCCAGGCCAACCTGGACGAGTTCGCGCACACGCTCTCGACGCGCTTCGCCGCACAGGGGTTGGCGCTGTTCACCGACGCCGCTGGCTTCATCCCCGCCGGCGGCGGCGTGCCGACGCAGGCCGGCTATCTCGGCTACGCCTCGGAAATCCAGGTGAACCCGGCGGTCGCGGCGTTGCCGTCGCTGGTGCGCGACGGCACCACGGCGGTTGCCGGCTCGGCCGGCGGCGCCAGTGCGTTCACGCCCAATCCGCCCGGCGGGCCGGCGGGCTTCGACACGCTGGTGACGCGCATCCTGGATTATGCGCTGGGGTCGGACGTGCAGGCGGGCGTCGCGCAGCCGGCGCCGGCGACCAGCGGCCTCGGCGCCACCGGCACGCTCGCCGCCGGCTTCGCGCCGCCCGCCGATCTCGGCACGCAGGCGGCCGCCGTGGTGGCGCAGCAGGCGTCCGCGAGTGCCGCCGTGACCGGCCAGCTCGCCGATGCGCAGGGCGTGCAGACGACGCTGCAAAGCAAGCTCTCGGCCGGCAGCACGGTCAACATCGACACCGAGATGTCCACGATGATCCAGTTGCAGAACGCCTACGCCGCCAACGCGCGGGTGATGTCGAGCGTGCAGGCGATGTGGACGCAACTGCTGCAGAGCGTCGGGCCGTGAGCGGCGCGGTCGCGGCAAGTACGACGTATGACAGCATCGACGGCGCGCTGCTGCGCGATTCCGCCAGCGTGCGCCAGCAGCTCGACACGCTGCTGCAGCAGGCGGGCAGCGGCCTCGTGTCCGACAGCTATGCCGGCCTCGGCGCCGGGGCGGCCACGGCGCTGTCGGTCGCGCCACAGATCGCGGCCCAGCAGACCTGGCAGGGCAACATCAACGCCGCCAGCGCACAGATGCAGGTGGCGCAGACGGCGCTGCAGCAGATCAACTCCATCGCCAGCAGCTTCTACGCCGACACCAACACCCTCACCAATCTCAACCCGTCGCAGGTGGACAGCACGGCGCAGGCGGCGCAGCAGGCGCTGCAGCAGGTGGCCGGGCTGCTCAACAGCAGCGATGGCGGGATCTATGTGTTCGGCGGCCAGGACAGCGCCAATCCGCCGCTGCCGGACGCGCAGAACATCCTCGGCTCCGGCTTTTTCACGCAGATCCGGTCCGCCGTCGCCGGCCTCGCCGGCAGCGGCGCGGCCAGCGTGATCGCGTCCACGCTGGCGACCGCCGGTTCCAATGCCGTCGGCACCTCGCCGTTCTCGGCGGCGCTGTCGCAGCCGGCGGCGGCGTTGCAGGCGGCGCTGCCGTCGGTGGCGACCGGGCCGGGACAGCAGAAGGCGATCGGGATTCCGGCCAGCGCCAACGCCTTCGTTGCCTCCACCGGCAGTTCCACCACCGGCTCCTACAGCCGCGACATCCTGCGCGCGCTGGCGACGATCGGCTCGCTGGGCAGCGGCCAGGTGAACGATGCCGGCTTCGCCGCCGTGGTGCAGGACGCGCATACCAGCCTCGGCGATGCCATCACCGCGCTCAATCAGGACGCCGGCGTGCTCGGCAACACGCAGAGCACGCTGCAGGCCGAGCAGACCGCGCTCGCCAGCACCACGACCGCGCTCAGGACGCAGCTTTCCGGCGTCGAGGACGCGGACATGGCGACCACGCTGTCCCAGCTCAGCCAGACCGAGACACGGCTGCAGGCGTCGTACCAGCTGCTTTCGGGGCTGCAGTCCTATTCGCTGGCAAAGTTCCTGGCGCCCCCAATGGGATAAGTCCAGTGGGATAAGTCCGGCGGGCTTCACCTTCCCTTAAGACACACGTGCCACCCTGCGAAAAGCCCACGAAAAGCCGGGGGCACGTGAACCATCCGATCAGCAAGGAACGCAGGTCATGGCCCTCGAGTCGATCATCACCAACATCGATGCCAACATCGCGCTGCAGTCGCTCAACAACACCCAGACGCAACTGGCGGCGACGGAAAAGCAGATCTCCACCGGGTACGCGGTGGCCGACGCGACCGACAACGGCGCCGCCTATGCGATTGCGCAGCGCGTGCGCGGCGATGTCGGCGCGCTGACCAGTGCCAACCAGCAGCTCGGCAACGTGCAGGGCCTGCTCGGCGTCACCTCCTCCGCGCTCAACGACGTCTCCAACCTGATGAACAGCGCCCGCGACGTGCTGGTCAAGCTGGCCGACGGCAACACGCAGGGCACGCAGCGCACGCAGTACATCCAGCAGTACACGTCGCTGCTCACCAACATCAAGTCGGACATCCAGAATGCCGACTACAACGGCAAGACGCTGATCGGCAACATCAGCGGCAGCGTCGGCACCATCGGCAGCGTCAACGTCGTCACCAACGAGGTTGGGAACACCTACGGCATCGGCACCTACAGCGGGTCGAAGCTCTACACTTCGGTCAACTTCACCTCGACGCAGCTCGGCAGCGCGACGCAGGTAGCGGCGCTGATCGGTACCAACGCGACCTCCGCGACGTTCATGAACCAACTGAACTCGCTGGGCACCGCGATGAACACCTACGGCTCGGCGACCAACTACGTCAGCAACCAGATCAGCTACAACTCCGACAAGATTACCTCGCTCAATAACGGGCTCGGCGCGCTGGTGGACGCCAACCTGGCACAGGAATCGGCGAAGCTGCAGTCGCTGCAGATCCAGCAGCAGCTTGGCACGCAGGCGCTGTCGATTGCCAACCAGGCGCCGTCCAGCCTGCTCTCGCTGTTCAGGTAGCATGCGTGCAGGCCGGCGCGTGCGGCCGTCGTCTCCGCCCGCGCCGGGCGTCCCGCCTGTCAACCGTCAACGAGAGGGCGGATGTCCACGCTGGTACTGGAACTGCGCCAGGGCGACACCATGATCGTCAACGGCGCGCCGATCCGCTTCCGCACGAAGTCGCGCATCGAGCTGACTGCGCATGCGCGCTTCCTGTTCGGCAGACAGATCATGAAGCCGGACGAGGCCGACACGCCGGCACGGCGCATCTATTTTGCGCTGCAAAGCGCCTATATCGGTACGGCGGAGGAGCAGACGCGCGGGCTTGGCGCGGCGCGCGAGCTGATCACGCAGTTCATCGCGGCGACCACCTCGGCGCTGGCGCGCGAGATCCTGCAGCGTGCGCTGCGGCTGGCCGAAAGCGACCAGTGCTATCAGGCGCTGAAACTCGCCCGCCGGATCATCCGTCACGAGGATGCCGTGCTCGGCCGCGCCGCCGAATGAGCCGGGATGGCCGGCATGCGAGGGAGACGACAGGATGTCGAAGGCGGCCCAGGCCCTGCGGGCCTATGCCACGGCGAGCGCGGCCCGCGATCCGCGCGCGCAGGAAGCGGAGGTGTTCCGCCACGCCAACGCGGTGCTGCGACAGGCGAGCGACGGCGACGCGCGGGCGCGCCTGCGTGCGCTCGCCGACAATGAACGGCTGTGGAGCGCGGTGATCGACCTGGTGCGCGATCCGCAGAACGCATTGCCGCCGCCGTTGCGTGCCGCGATCGTCTCGGTGGGGCTGGCG
>JAJZVE010000295.1 GCA_021845835.1 Pseudomonadota bacterium
CGATCTTCGGCGAACTCAGGCTCGAGCTGACGGAAAAGATCGAGGCCACCGTCGAAGGCAACAAGGTGGCGATCGCGCCGCGCGACGACACCACGCCGGCGCGCATGATGTGGGGCACCACACGCGCGCTGGTCGCCAACATGGTGAAGGGGGTTTCCGCCGGCTACGCGAAGTCGATGGAGATCACCGGCACCGGCTTCCGCGCTGCGGTGCAGGGCAGCAACCTGGTGATGAATCTCGGCTTCTCGCACGACGTGGTCTATCCGATCCCGCCGGGCATCAGGATCACCTGCGAAAAGCCGACCGCGGTGAAGGTCGAGGGCATGGACAAGCGCCAGGTCGGCCAGGTGGCCGCCGAAATCCGCGGCTTCCGCCCGCCCGAGCCGTACAAGGGCAAGGGCGTGAAGTTCGACGGCGAGGCGATCCGGCGCAAGGAAGGCAAGAAGAAGTAATGAGCGGGAGCAACCAGTTGCGGGAGCGGCGGCGCGAGCGCCTGCGGTTCTCGCTGCGGCGCAAGGGCGGCGGGCGGCCGCGGCTGTCCGTGTTCCGCTCCGGCAAGCACATCTATGCGCAGGTGATCGACGACGCGGCCGGGCGCACGTTGGCGGCGGCGTCGTCGGTGGACGCGGCGCTGCGCGCGGCGCTGCGCACCGGGGCCGACAAGGCGGCGGCGGCGGCGGTCGGCAAGCTGATCGCGGAACGGGCGCTGGCAGCCGGGATCTCGGCGGTGGTGTTCGATCGCGGCGCCTATATGTATCACGGCCGGGTCAAGGCCCTGGCCGATGCCGCCCGCGAGGGCGGTCTGGCCTTCTGAGGGGAAGCAGCATGGCACGTGAACCGCGCGGCGGGCGCGACCGCGATCGCGAGCGGGACGGCGGTGACGAGCTGATCGACAAGCTGGTCACCATCAACCGCGTCGCGAAGGTGGTGAAGGGCGGCCGGCGCTTCGCATTCGCGGCGCTGGTGGTGGTCGGCGACCAGAAGGGCCGCGTCGGCTACGGCGCCGGCAAGGCGCGCGAGGTGCCGGAGGCGATCCGCAAGGCCACCGACCGCGCCAAGCGCAGCATGATCCGCGTGCCGATGAAGGAGGGCCGCACGCTGCATCACGACGTGCATGGCCGCTACGGCGCCGGCTCGGTGGTGCTGCGCTCGGCGGTGGCGGGCACCGGCATCATCGCGGGCGGCCCGATGCGCGCGGTGTTCGAGACGCTCGGCATCGGCGACGTGGTGGCGAAAAGCCTCGGCAGCCGCAACCCGCACAACATGGTGAAGGCGACGTTCGACGCGCTGACCCGCTGCGCCAGCCCCCGTTCGGTGGCGTCGCGGCGCGGCAAGAAGGTCTCCGACCTGCTCGGCCGGCGCGAGACGGCGGCGCCGGCCGCGGCGCCGGTGCAGGAGGCGCAGGCCGATGGCTGACGAACCGAAGACGCTGCGGGTGACGCAGGTCGCGTCCGGCTGCGGGCGCAAGCCCGGCCAGCAGGCGACGCTGGTGGGGCTCGGGCTGAACAAGCTGCGCCGCAGCCGCGAGGTCGAGGACACGCCGGCGGTGCGCGGCATGATCCGCAAGGTCGCCCATCTGGTGAAGGTGGAAGTGAAGTGAAACTCAATGATCTGCGCGACAACGCGGGCGCGCGGCTGAAGTCCAAGCGGCTCGGCCGCGGCATCGGCTCCGGCAAGGGCAAGACCAGCGGCAAGGGCGTGAAGGGCCAGAAGGCGCGCGAGGGGGTGGCGCTGAACGGGTTCGAGGGCGGTCAGCTGCCGATCTACCGCCGCCTGCCCAAGCGCGGTTTCGCCAACATCTTCCGCAAGGAGTACGCGCCGGTGAACCTGGGCGCGCTGGCGCGCGCCATCGAGGCCGGGCGGATCGACCCGAGCCAGCCGATCACGGAGGCGGAACTGCGCGCCGCCGGTCTGGTGCGCGGCGGCAAGGTGGCCGGCGTGCGCCTGCTGGCGGGTGGGGAGCTGACGCGCGCCGTCACCATCACCGTGGCCGGCGCCTCGGCGGCGGCGGTCGCGGCGGTGGAGCAGGTGGGCGGCAGCGTGACGACCACGGTTGCGAAGGCGGCAGCGGCGGGCTGACCCCGCCGGCCTTGCGCGCACCGGCCGCGCGGCGGCACACTACGGGACCAGGCGCGGCGCCCTCGGCACGTCCGGCGGCGCCGCAACCATGACGGAGTAGCGCATGGCCTCCGCGGCCGAACAGCTTGCTGCCAATCTCAGTCTCGGCACGCTGTCCAAGGCGACCGAGCTCAAGAAGCGCATCTGGTTCACCCTGGGCGCGCTGCTGGTGTACCGCCTCGGCACCTACATCCCGGTTCCCGGCGTCGATGCCTCGGTGATCGGCGAGCTGCTGCAGAGCCGCAGCGGCGGCGGCGTGCTCGGTATGTTCAACATGTTCAGCGGCGGCGCGCTCGGGCGCATGACCGTGTTCGCGCTGAACATCATGCCGTACATCAGCGCCAGCATCATCATCCAGCTGATGTCGGCCGCCATCCCGACGCTGGAGACGCTGAAGAAGGAAGGCGAGAGCGGGCGCAAGAAGCTCAACCAGTACACCCGCTACCTGACCGTCGTGATCGCCATGTTCCAGTCCTACGGCATCGCCATCGGACTGGAGAGCATGCGCGGCAGCTTCGGCGCCGCGGTGATCGACCCGGGGGCGTTCTTCCGCCTGTCCTGCGTGGTGTCGCTGGTCGGCGGGACGATGTTCCTGATGTGGATCGGCGAGCAGATCACCGCGCGCGGCATCGGCAACGGCACCAGTCTGATCATCTTCGCCGGCATCGTCGCCAACACGCCGCACGCGCTGGCGACGCTGCTGGAACTCGGGCGCACCGGCGCGCTCAGCCCGATCTTCATCCTCGCCTTCATCGTCATCGCGCTCGGCGTGATCGCGTTCATCGTGTTCATCGAGCGGGCGCAGCGACGCATCGTCATCCAGTATCCCAAGCGCCAGGTCGGCCAACGCATGTTCGGCGGCGACGCCACGCACATGCCGCTGAAGATCAACACCTCCGGTGTCATCCCGCCGATCTTCGCCAGTTCCATCCTGCTGATCCCGGCGACCATCTCCGGCTTCTCGGCGCGGACCGGCGATAGCGGGTTGCTCGGCGTGATCGGCAATGCGCTGGCGCACGGCCAGCCGGCCTACATGGTTGCCTATGCGCTGCTGATCGTGTTCTTCAGCTACTTCTACACTGCCGTCGTGTTCAATCCGCAGGAGACCGCCGACAACCTGAAGAAATACGGCGGCTTCATCCCCGGCATCCGGCCGGGCAGCGCCACCGCGGACTACTTCGACCATGTGCTGACACGGCTCACCACGATCGGCGCCATCTACCTGGTCGTGGTCTGCCTGCTGCCGGAGATCCTGATCAGCAACTACGGCGTCCCGTTCTACTTCGGCGGGACCAGCATCATGATCGTGGTATCGGTGACGATGGACACGGTGACGCAAATCCAGTCTCATCTGCTCGCGCACCAGTACGAGGGGTTGATTCGCAAGGCCCGGGTGCGCGGGAGGGGACGGTGAGGCTGATTCTGCTTGGGCCGCCGGGGGCGGGCAAGGGTACGCAGGCGAAGCGGCTGGAGGCGCGCTTCGGCATCGTGCAGATTTCCACCGGCGACATGCTGCGCGCCGAGGTTGCCGCCGGTTCCGCGGTCGGGCTGCAGGCCAGGGCGGTGATGGAGGCCGGGCAACTCGTCTCCGACGACATTCTGGTCCGCATGCTCGGCAACCGGATCGAGCGGCCCGACTGCGCGCGCGGCTTCATCCTGGACGGCTTCCCCCGCACCGTGCCGCAGGCCGAAGCGCTCGACCGGCTGCTGGCGGAACACCGCATGAAGCTCGACGCGGTGGTCGAGCTCAAGGTCGATGCCGCGGCGCTGATCGAGCGCATCGCCGGGCGGTTCACCTGCGCCAGGTGCGGCGCCGGCTATCACGACACGTTCAAGCGGCCGCGCCTGGACGGCACCTGCGACGTGTGCGGCAGCCATGAGTTCGTGCGCCGCGCCGACGACAGCCGCGAGACGGTCAGCGCCCGGCTGGATGCCTACGAACGCCAGACGGCGCCGATCCTGCCGCACTACGCGGCCCAGGGCCTGCTGCACACGGTCGGCGGCATGGCCGGGATCGACGCCGTCACCGCGGAGCTTCTCGCCGTGCTGGAGCGGCTGCCGGCGGTGACAGCGGCGTGAGGCATGCTCACGGATATTTGACAGTCATGCGTTGACAGGGGAACGGCGGGGGCTATAGTGCGGCCCCTCGGCGGCGCCCAGGCGGGCGGGGCCGCTATTGTCCATTCCAGACCTCAAGGTCCGAACGCGAGGCCGGGGCCGGTCCCGGAACGAAGGAGTATGGCGGCGTGGCGCGTATTGCCGGCGTGAACATTCCCACCAACAAGCGGGTCGTCATCAGCCTGCGCTACATCTACGGCATCGGACCGACCAAGGCGCGCGACATCTGCCAGCGCCTGTCGATCGCCGACGACCGCCGCGTCAACCAGCTCTCCGATGACGAGGTGCTGCGCATCCGCGAGCTGATCGACCGCGAGTTCCGCGTCGAGGGCGACCTGCGGCGCGCGGTGGCGATGAACATCAAGCGGCTGATGGATCTCGGCTGCTACCGCGGCCTGCGGCACCGGCGCGGCCTGCCGGTGCGCGGCCAGCGCACCCACACCAATGCGCGCACGCGCAAGGGCAAGGCGGTGGCGATTGCGGGCAAGAAGAAGGTGACGAAGTAGCGCGAGGCCCGCGTCACTCGGCTTCCCGCACCCAGCGAACGAGACAGGATCGAAGATGGCCAAGCCAGCGACCGGCGGTGCGCGCCCCCGCAAGAAGGAGCGCAAGAACATCAGCTCCGGCGTCGCCCATGTGGCGGCGACGTTCAACAACACCATGATCACCATCGCCGATGCCCAGGGCAACGCGATCGCCTGGTCGTCTTCCGGCAGCCAGGGCTTCAAGGGCAGCCGCAAATCGACGCCCTATGCCGCCCAGGTCGCCGCCGAGGACGCCGGCCGCAAGGCCCGCGAGCACGGCATGGAGACGCTGGAGATCGAGGTGAGCGGTCCCGGCTCCGGCCGCGAGAGCGCGCTGCGCGCGCTGCAGACGGTCGGCTTTGCGATCACCGCGATCCGCGACATGACGCCGATTCCGCACAACGGCTGCCGGCCGCGCAAGCGCCGGCGGGTCTGATCCGGTTGAACCTCGTCCCTGAGACGCCGGTGCGCCGCGCGCCGATGCATTCGAGAGTCCCATGAGGCAAAGCGTCGTCCTGCAGAAGAACTGGCAATCGCTCATCAAGCCGGAAAAGCTTGATGTCGAACCCGGCTCCGATCCGTCCCGCGTCGCCACCATCGTCGCCGAGCCGCTGGAGCGGGGGTTCGGCATGACGCTCGGCAACGCGCTGCGCCGCATCCTGCTGTCCTCGCTGCAGGGGGCGGCGGTCACCGCGATCCAGATCGACGGCGTGCTGCACGAATTCAGCAGCGTCGCCGGCGTGCGTGAGGACGTGACCGACATCGTGCTGAACGTGAAGCAGCTGGCTTTGCGCATGCACGGCGACGGGCCGAAGCGCATGGCGCTGACGGCGACCGGGCCGGGCGAGGTGCGTGCCGGCCAGATCCAGGCCGGCCACGATATCGAGATCATGAACCCCGAACTGGTGATCTGCACGCTCGACGACGGCGTGAAGCTCGGCATGGAGTTCACGGTCAACAGCAACAAGGGCTACTGGGCGGCCAGCGTCAACCGGCCGGAGGATGCGCCGATCGGCCTGATCCCGATCGATGCCATCTACTCGCCGGTGCGCCGCGTCTCCTACAAGGTCGAGCCGACGCGCGTCGGGCAGGTCACCGACTACGACAAGCTGCTGCTGACGGTGGAGACCAACGGCGCGGTAACGCCGGAGGATGCGGTTGCGCTTGCCGCGCGCATCCTGCAGGACCAGTTGCAACTCTTCATCAACTTCGAGGAGCCGCAGCAGATCCGTGCCGAGGAGCCGCAGGACGACCTGCCGTTCAACCGCAACCTGCTGCGCAAGGTGGATGAGCTGGAGCTGTCGGTGCGCAGCGCCAACTGCCTGAAGAACGACAACATCGTCTATATCGGCGATCTGGTGCAGAAGTCCGAGCAGGAGATGCTGCGCACGCCGAATTTCGGCCGCAAGTC
>JAJZVE010000296.1 GCA_021845835.1 Pseudomonadota bacterium
GCGGGTCGGCCCGCCGCGGGAGGCGCTGAGCCGGTCGAACAGGCTCTCCACCAGCGGATCGAGGCGGCACTGCAGCGCCAGAGCGAGGATCGCCGTCTCGATCGGATCGAGCGTCAGCGTGCGCGCAATCGCCGCGCCCCAGAGATCGGCCACGGTGCGGGCGCGCGCGGGCAGCCCGGCCGACGCGGCGGCGATCGCGGCACCGACGCCGCGCCACTCCGGTGCGGACAGGAAGCGGCGCCAGAGGCGGGGGGACACATCCTCGTCCGGCAGCTTGGCGTCGGCCAGGGCCAGGCTCGCGGCGTTCTCGTTGAGCCAGGCGACCAGCGCCGGCGCCTCGGGCATGCGGCGATCGATGGCGGCGTAGGCGCGCTCGGCAAGCAGCAGCGCAAAGCGAGCCCGGCCACGTGCGGAGCCGAAACGCGCCGCCGGGGCGCGCCGGCGGGTGGAAATGGGCATGGAACGATCTCCTCGGGATCGAATGACGCAGGAATGGGTCGGCGGAACGTCAGAACCGGACGCAGCGGGGGGACCGGGACGGCGATGCCGCCCCGTCACCGGAGTCAGCGGGCGTGGGACGCCAGCGCGTGCCGGCTCCGCGCCCGGGCTTCGGCCTGGCGCAGCTGCGCCGCCGGAATGACCCGCGCGGCCTGCCGCGGGTCGCCAAGGCCGAGTTCGATCACGATGAACCCGTCCTTGCGCAGGCGCGAACTCACGGCGAGCGTCACGCCCGCGAAAACGATCTGGAAATGCGCCATCTCCAGCCCCTGGCCGAGGCCGGCGAGCGCGCGCCAGGCGGCAAGCCCAGCCGCGCGCTGCTGGGCGTCGAGGGCCGCTTGGGCCTCGGTGGAGAAAACGACGACGACGGGGGTTTGAACACGGAACATGGCGATCTCCTCAACGAGCGAACACGGGCCAAACCGACCGGACAGAGTCCGGGCGCGGACTGTTTCAATCGCTCAAGGAGATCAGGTGCTCATCGCATGGAGAGCATATAGCGGGTTGATGGGCCCTTGTCAGGTGGCTGTGCCGCAGGAATGCGCCGCCGCTACGACAAAAGTGGACGGGTTCGCGCGCCGGCCCCGGATTGTTCCGTTGTGCAGGTCGCGGACGGGGTTCACCCTTCGGGCATCTGCTCCGAGGGACTATCATGGCCACGCCGCACCTCACCAAGTCCCGCTACCTGGCCGGCCTGCAGTGCCTGCGTCGCCTGTGGCTCCAGGTCCATGAGCCGCAGGACTACGAGGAGCCCGCGTCCGGCTCCCACAGGCGCTAAAATAGGTCTTGACGCGGCGCGGATCGGTTTGATTCGAGGGGCAGATGCAGAACGTAGCATCTGTCCTGACGGACCAGTTTGCCGAGTTGCTGGAGCGGCTTCCCGGCGGCCTTGACCTCGATCGGCTGGCGCTGGAGACCAAGGCGATGCGGCCCTGGTGGAACGGCTGCTTGCGGCGAAAGCACCCGGCGCGGAGTTGCGCTGACCCGGCCGCACGTTGCGCCTCGCTGACGGCACCTGCGTCAGCAAGCCCGGCAGCACCGGCACCGACTGGCGCGTGCACGGCGTGTTCGATCTCGGACGCGGCGGGTTCGCGCATCTCGAACTGACCGATCAACATGGCGCCGAAGCGCTGCAGTGTGGCGCCCCGTGCCCAGGTGAAATCCGCATCGGTGATCGCAATTACGCCCGGGCAGCGGTGTTGCGACGCTTCCGCGCGGACAGCGGCGCAAGGCGGATTTCATCGTGCGGGTGGGCTGGAACGCTCTGCACCTGACCACCCCGGTGGGCAAGCCATTCGATCTGATCGGCTATCTGCAATGCCTGCCAGCCGATGCGAGCCCGCACGAGGTGAACCTGCGCACGCCGCCCGACCACGACGAACCCGCGCTGGCACTGCGACTGATCGTGCAGCGCAAGACGCCGGAGGCGGCCGAGGCCACCCGGTCAGCCCTGCGCCGCGCCGCGGCCAGGAAGGGCAAGGCGCTCGACCCGCGCAGTCTGATCGCGGCGGAATTCATGATCCTGGCGACGTCGCTGCCAAGGAACGGCTACAACGCGAAGGCGATCCTGGCGGTCTATCGGCTGCGCTGGCAGATCGAACTGGCGTTCAGGCGCCTGAAGTCGCTGCTGCATATCGACCGGTTGCCGACCTGGACCGAGCGAGGCTCACGCAGTTGGCTCTATGCCCACCTCATTCTCGCCCTGTTGTGTGACGATCTCAGCCAGGACTTCCTGGAATCTCCCCCCTGAGGACCTGCTCGACGCGGCCTACGTTCCGTCGCTTTGGGCCGTGCAGAAGACGGTTCTGCTCGTGCTGCTTTCCATCGTTTGCGGTCCGCTCTCGCTCGCCAACATCACCGCAGCCGATGCGGGCGTTCATCGACGCCTCGCCAACGCACCCCGAAAACAAAAGCCTCACGTCGAATGTCCGGTTCGCGACCTATTTTGGCGCCTATGCCTCTCCGCCCCCGAGGGGCGGAGAGGGAGAAGGAAAGGGGCGGCGGGATTCAGCTCTGCATCACGTAGGCCGTCTTGACCTGCGTGTAGAATTCCACCGCATACCGCCCCTGTTCGCGCGAGCCGTAGCTCGATCCCTTCCGGCCGCCGAACGGCACGTGGTAATCGACGCCGGCTGTCGGCAGGTTCACCATCACCATGCCGGTTTCCGCGTTGCGGCGGAAATGCGCGGCCTTCTGCAGCGACGTGGTGACGATGCCGGAGCAGAGGCCGAAGCTCGTGTCATTGGCGACGGCAAGCGCCTCGTCGTAGTCGCGCACGGGGATCACCGAGGCGACCGGGCCAAAAATTTCCTCGCGGTTGATGCGCATGTCGTTGCGCGTTTCGTCGAACAGCGCCGGGGCGAGATAGAAGCCGCTTTTCTCGCGGTTCAGCCGCTCGCCGCCGAGCACCAGCTTCGCACCTTCCTGCTTGCCGATGTCGATGTAGCGCAGGTCCTGGTCGATCTGGTTCTGATCGACCACCGGGCCGATCGTGGTGCCCGGCTTGCGCGCGTCGTCCACCACCTGCTTGCGCAAAGCCTCGGCGAGGCCGGCGACGAACTTGTCATGCACGGCACGTTCGACGATCAGGCGAGAAGATGCCGTGCAGCGCTGGCCGGTCTGGAAGAACGCGCCGTCCAGCGCGACGCGCACCGCCGTCTCCATATCGGCGTCGGCGAGCACGACGAGCGGGTTCTTGCCGCCCATCTCCAGCTGCACCTTGGCGCCGCGCGACGCCGCCTTCGCGAGAATGCCGCGCCCCGTGGGGACCGAGCCGGTGAAGCTGATGGCGTCGATGCGGGGGTCCGTCACCAGCTTCTCGCCGACGACCGACCCGCGGCCGACCACGAGGTTGAACACGCCCGCCGGGAAGCCGGCGCGGTGGATGATGTCGGCGATCGCCCAGGCGCAGCCGGGCACCAGTTCCGCCGGCTTCATCACCACGCAGTTGCCGTAGGCGAGCGCCGGCGCGATCTTCCAGGCCGGGATCGCGATCGGGAAGTTCCAGGGCGTGATCAGGCCGACCACGCCGACCGGCTCGCGCGTGATCTCGACGTCGATCCCCGGCCGGACGGAGCCGAGACGCTCGCCGGGGATGCGCAGCACCTCGCCGGCGAAGAACCTGAAGATCATGCCGGCGCGCGTAGCTTCACCGGTGCCCTCGGCCAGCGTCTTGCCTTCCTCGCGCGACAGCAGATCGCCGAGTTCCGCGCGGCGGGCCAGGATTTCCGTCCCCACCTTGTCGAGAAGATCGGCACGCTGCTGCACCGTGGTGCGCGCCCAGGCCGGCGCGGCGGCGCGGGCGGCGGCGATCGCGTCCTCCACCTGCTGCGCGCCGGCGCGGTCGTATTCGCCGACCGTGTCGGCGGTGTCGGACGGGTTGATGTCGGCGACGGCATCGCTGCCGCGCACCCATTCGCCGGCGATCAGATTGGCATGGCTCATGGCGAAATCCCTCGTCGATCAGAGCGGCTTGATGTGCGCCCAGGGCTGCTTCTGCACGCTGTAGGCGTTGCGCAGCGGCAGGCGGAACGGGGCGGCCTCGATCTCGAACACGTCATTCGGCTCGGTGCGGAACCCGTCGGAGAACGACAGCGTGGCGGTGCCGAAGAAGTGGATATGCACGTCGCCGGGGCGGCGGAACAGTTTATACTTGAAGTGGTGCGCCTCCAGGTTGGCGATGCTGTGGGACATGTTATCCTCGCCCGACAGGAACGGCTTTTCCCACACCACCGTTCCCTGGCGGCGGATGCGCGACACGCCGCGCACGTCGCCGGGCAGCGCGCCGGTCAGGATTTCGCCGCCGAGCGCGCAGGCGCGCAGCTTGGAATGCGCGAGATAGAGATAGTTCTGCCGCTCCGTCACATGGTCGGAGAACTCGTTGCCGAGCGCGAAGCCGAGCCGGTGCGGCGTGCCGTCCGGCCCGATGACGTAGATGCCGACGATCTCCGGCTCCTCGCCGCCGTCGAGCGCGAAGTCGGGGGAGACGAGCGGCTGCTGCGGGCCGGCGACGATGCCGCCGTCGCCCTTGTAGAACCATTCGGGCTGCACGCCACGGGCGCCCGCCGCCGGCTTGCCGCCTTCCAGCCCCATGCGGAACATCTTCATGGAATCGGAGAGTTTCGCCGGATCGGCGAGGTCCTTGTGCATCTTGTCGCGCCCCTCGGCGCTGCCGAGATGCGACAGGCCGGTGCCGGTGACCAGCAGATGCGCCGGGTCGGGATGGTCGATCGGGGCCAGCACGCGCCCGTCGGCGAGGGCGGCGTCGATGTCGATGCGCGCGCCGTCGCCGGCGGCGGCGACCTCGGCGCCAAGGCCGCGGCCGGCGCGGATCGCGGCCAGCGCCAGATCGTAGGTGGTGGCATGGCCGGGCACCAGGCGGGCGCCGGCTTCGGTCAACGCCGCCACGGCGCGGCTGCCATCCGCACTGCGGATCTGCGCCAGGTGCAGCATGGGTGGTCCTCCCCTGTCGCTCCGGTCGCTTGCCGGACGCGGCCGGACCATGACACAGACTCCACGGCACCAGGGAGGCCCCTCATGAGCAGTTCACCCATGCCCTACCCCCGCGACCTGCGCGGCTACGGCCGCACCCCGCCCGATCCGCGCTGGCCGGGCGGGGCGGTGATCGCGGTGCAGGTGGTGGTGAACTACGAGGAGGGCGGCGAGAACTGCATCCTGCACGGCGATGCCGCGTCGGAGGCGTTCCTGTCGGAGATCGTCGGCGCCGCGCCGTGGCCGGGGCAGCGGCACATGAACATGGAGAGTCTCTACGAATATGGCGCCCGTGCCGGGTTCTGGCGGCTGTGGCGGCTGCTCGCCGGGCGGCGGTTCCCGATCACGGTCTATGGCGTCGCGACCGCACTGCAGCGCAGCCCCGAGCAGGTGGCGGCGATGCAGGAAGCGGGGTGGGAGATCGCGAGCCACGGGCTGAAATGGATCGACTACCGCGATTACACGCGCGAGGCGGAACGGGCGCACATGCAGGAGGCGATCCGCATCCATGCCGAGGTGACGGGAGCGCGCCCGCTCGGCTGGTACACCGGCCGGTCCTCGGTGCATACGCTGGAGCTGGCGGCGGAGGAGGGCGGGTTCCTCTACACCGCCGACGCCTATGCCGACGATCTTCCCTATTGGATGCCGGCGCCGGGCGGGCGGCAGCAGTTGGTCGTGCCCTATACGCTGGACACCAACGACATGCGCTTCGCGACCCCGCAGGGCTTCAACGCGGGCGACCAGTTCTTCACGTATCTCAAGGACTCGTTCGACGTGCTGTATGCGGAGGGCAGGGCGGGCCAGCCGAAGATGCTGTCGGTCGGCCTGCATTGCCGGCTCGCCGGCCGGCCGGGCCGGACGGCGGCGCTGGCGCGGTTCCTGGACTACGTGCAAGGTCATGACCGGGTGTGGCTGGCCACCCGGCTCGACATCGCGCGGCACTGGCACAGAGAACACCCGCCGCAGTGAGATTTTTCCTCGGACATCTGCGTGCTGTCGCGGTGGTGCGGCGCGATCGGAGGGCCAATGCCAGAGGACTCATGGTCCGGCGGCAGCCGGGCGGCGACGCGGCGCCGGTTTTTCGGTGCGGGCGCAGCGTTGGCCGCCGGGGCCGCGGGTCTGACGAAACCGGGGCGCGCGGCAGCGGAGCCCGCTTCCAATCTACCGCCTGCC
>JAJZVE010000297.1 GCA_021845835.1 Pseudomonadota bacterium
GTTCGGCGAGACCGAGGTGGACGACGCCGCCGTCGCCGCCGCGTCGGTGGTCTATCTGGAAGGCTACCTGTTCGACGAGCCGGCGGCGCAGGCCGCGTTCCGCCGCGCCGCCGCCCTCGCGCACGCCGCCGGGCGGCAGGTGGCGCTGACGCTGTCCGATTCCTTCTGCGTCGATCGCCACCGCGCCGCGTTCCGCGCCCTGGTGCGCGGCCATGTCGATATCCTGTTCGCCAACGAGGCCGAGCTGTGCAGCCTCTATGAGCGCAACGATCTGGCGGACGCGGTGGCGGACGTGCGGTCGGAGGTGGCGCTGGCCGCGGTCACGCGCAGCGAGCAGGGCAGCCTCGCGCTGCGCGGCGCCGAGACGGCCGAAGTTGCCGCGGCACCCGCCCGCGTCGTCGATACCACCGGCGCCGGCGACGCCTATGCCGCCGGGTTCCTGGCGGCGCTGACCGCCGGGCGCGGCCTTGCCGCCTGCGCCCGGCTCGGCAGCCTCGCCGCGGCCGAGGTGATCGGCCATTACGGCGCGCGGCTGCAGCGCGACCTGAAAGTGGAAGCAGCCGCGCTGGCCTGAGCGCCGGCGGCGTTCACGGGCTTGTGGGGGCGGCGGCCGAACCGCGCCGCCGGCGTGCCGTTTCCAGAGTGGCGCGCGCCGTCGTGCGTGCCGCCAGCATGCCGACATGAGGGTGACGGCCAGTTCGTCGCTGCGCGAACGATAAAATGAAGGATAAGAGACGACCGATGCACGACCCGGTATGGTCGCCCACCGGCAATCACGAAGGTGGCCGCGTCATCATCGCGACGTCACCGCTGGCGTGCGCGCGCTTTTGTTTCGCGAAAGACAAGAAAAGGAGACAGTATATGCGCAAGACGCTTCTTGCTTCGGCGGTTCTGCTCGGCGTCGGTTTCGCGGTGCCCGGATTTGCGCAGAACATGACGCCGGAACAATACCTCAAGCAGGCGCAGGCGGCGGTGCATGACCACCACCGGAGCACGGCGCTGATGGCGCTCAACAGTGCCGAGAACGGGCTGCTCTCCGACAGCGCCGCGCGCGAAGGCTCCGACACCCGCGGCTCCAGCGCGGGTGACCCGCCGGTGCTGCGCGAGACGGCGCGCGCCCGCGAAGCGGTCCAGCAGCGTCACTGGAAACAGGCCGAGACCTATATCTCCGCGGCAATGTCGCACCCGACCGCGAGCCAGTAGCGCACACCGCGTCGCCTGCCGCCGCTTTGCCGCCGTCCGGCCCGAACGGCCGGGCGGCGGCGGAACGGCAGTGCTCCTTGACGCGAGCGGCAGGCGCACGATGTCCTGTCCGCGGTGCATGACGAAGGAGCGGGCGACGATGAGGGCGCTTGCTGCGGCGGCCCTGCTGCTCGGCATCGGGATCGGCGTGCCGGCGTGCGCGTCCTACGCCACCCAGGCGGACGCGGTGACGCGCGGCTATCTGCAGCAGGCCCGCCAGGCGGTGCGCGCCCATGACGTCGCCGGTGCGACGGCGGCACTTGATGCGGCGGAGAACGCCTGGCTGATCGCCAATCAGGCGCGCGCCAATCCGGTGGTGCATCATGAATACCCGGCGCTGCGCGACATCGGCGGCGCGCGCTCGGCGGTGCGGACACAGAACTGGGACGATGCCGACTATTACATCGGCGTCGCGCTGCGCTATCCGGGCATGCTCGGCGCGACTTAGGACAGGGAGGCGTTCCGGTGCCCAGGCTGCCGCGCCGCGCCGTCGCCATCATCCTGCTTGGCATCGCGTTTGCGGCCCCGGGCTGCACTCTGACGCCGGAGCAGCAGGCGCACCTGCCGCACACCTATCTGGAACAGGCGCGCGCCGCCGCCGCGGCGCATGACGCCCCGGGCACGCTGACGGCGCTTGACGAGGCCGAGAACGCCTGGGAAGGCGTCAATACGCCCTATGGCAACCCGATGGTGATCAATGACCCGGAAGTGCCGCGCGAGATCGGCCGCGCGCGCCAGTCGGTGCAGATGGGGCGGTGGGGGGACGCGCTCTACTACATCGACACCGCGCTGACGCACCCCAGCACGATCATCCCGCAATAGTCACGTATGCGTGATACTGGCGCAGTCTTGATCCGCCGTCCGCCGCCACGACGTGCCTTCCGGGTGTCACGCCAACGAGGCAAGAAAACCGGCGAGGGTATCATGCGGTCCCGTTTGCTGGCGGCGCTGCTGCTGTGCGGCAGCCTCGCACTTCCCGCCTGCGCCCTCACACCGGCGCAGCAGGCGACGTTGCCGCACACCTACCTGGAACAGGCGCTGGCGGCGGTGCAGGCGCATGATGCGCCGAAGGCACTGGCGGCGCTGAACAAGGCGGAAAATGCGTGGCTCGGCACCAATGTGCCGTTCACCGACCCGTTCTTCGGCTTCGACCCCGATGCGATGCGGGAGATGGCGCGCGCCCGGCAATCCGTGCAGATGGGGCGCTGGGGCGACGCCGAATACTACATCCGCACCGCGATGACGCATCCCAGTACGATCGTACCGGGATAGCGCGCGCCCGCTTTCCTCTCGCATCCGGCGCCGCCATCGCCTATATGTTGCGACGCAACACGTCCCCGCGCCGGAGTCCGCCCTCGGACCCCGGCGCGGCGTTTTGCGCCCTCTCTGTGCCGCAGCAGCCAGGCCACCATGCAGATCCGCAATATCGCCATCATCGCCCATGTCGACCACGGCAAGACCACGCTGGTCGATCAGCTCCTGAAGCAGTCGGGCGCCTTCCGCGACCACCAGGCGGTGGCCGAGCGTGCGCTCGACCGCAACGAACTGGAGCGCGAGCGCGGCATCACCATCCTCGCCAAATGCACCAGCGTGGTGTGGCGCGACACCCGCATCAACATCGTCGATACGCCCGGCCACGCCGATTTCGGCGGCGAGGTGGAGCGCATCCTGAACATGGTGGACGGCGCGCTGGTGCTGGTCGATGCCGCCGAGGGCGTGCTGCCGCAGACCAAGTTCGTGGTCGGCAAGGCGCTGGCGCGGGGGCTGCATCCGATCGTCGTGGTCAACAAGATCGACCGCCAGGACGCGCGGCCGGACGAGGTGCATGAGGAAATCTTCGACCTGTTCGCCGCCCTCGGCGCCAACGACGCGCAGCTCGATTTTCCGATGCTGTACGCCTCCGGCCGGCAGGGCTGGGCCGACCTGGAACTGAACGGGCCGCGCCAGAACCTCTCTGCCCTGTTCGACCTGGTGCTGCGCCACGTGCCGCCGCCGACGGTGAAGCCGGACGCGCCGTTCGCGATGGTGGCCTCGATCCTCGACTACGACCCGTATCTCGGTCGCGTGCTGACCGGGCGCGTCGAGCAGGGCCGCGCCAGGCTGAACATGCCCGTCCGCGTGCTGCGCGCCGACGGCAGCGTGGTGGAGAGCGGGCGGCTGACCAAGCTGTTGTCCTTTCGCGGCCTGGATCGCGTGACGGTCGAGGAGGCTGAGGCGGGCGACATTATCGCGGTCGCCGGGCTTGCCGAAGGCACCATCCCCGACACCATCGGCGCGCCGGAACTGGACGCACCGCTGACCGCGATCCCGGTCGATCCGCCGACACTCGCCATGACCTTCCGCATCAATGACGGCCCGCTCGCCGGACGCGAGGGCAGGAAGGTCACTTCGCGCCAGATCCGCGACCGGCTGCTGCGCGAGGGCGAGGGCAACGTCGCCATCCGCGTCACCGAGAGCAGCGAAAGCGAGGCGTTCGAGGTGGCCGGCCGCGGCGAACTGCAGCTCGGCGTGCTGATCGAGCAGATGCGCCGCGAGGGCTTCGAGCTCACCATCGGCCGCCCACGGGTCATCACCCAGAGCAACGCGGCAACCGGCGAGCGCGAGGAGCCGCTGGAGGAGGCGCTGGTCGATGTGGACGAGCCCTATGCCGGCGTGGTGGTCGAGAAGCTGAGCCGCCGCAAGGGCGAGCTGCGCGACATGCGCCCGTCCGGCGGCGGCAAGGTGCGGCTGACCTTCCTGATCCCGAGCCGCGGCCTGATCGGCTACCACGGCGAGTTCCTGACCGACACGCGCGGCACCGGCATCATGAACCGGCTGTTCGCCGGCTACGGCGCCTGGCGCGGGCCGATCGAGGGCCGGCGCAACGGCTCGCTGATCTCCAGCGCCGACGGCGAGGCGGTGCATTACGCGCTGTTCTATCTGCAGGAACGCGGCGCGCTGTTCGTCGATCCGGGTGCCAAGGTCTATGTCGGCATGATCATCGGCGAGCATTCGCGCGGCGCCGACCTGGAAGTGAACCCGATCAGGGAAAAGAAGCTCACCAACATCCGCGCCGCCGGCAAGGACGACGCGATGCTGCTGACGCCGCCGCGGCGGATGAGCCTGGAACAGGCGATCGCCTATGTCGAGGACGACGAGCTGGTGGAGGTGACGCCGACCGCGGTGCGCCTGCGCAAGCGCCATCTTGATCCGCACCAGCGCAAGCGGTCGGAGCGGCGGGTGGCCGAGGCGGCGGCGTAGCGCCGGCTTCAGCCCGCCGCCAGCAGCCGCGCCAGGCGGTCGAATTCGGCCACGCTCAGCGTCTCGGCGCGGCGGGCCGGGTCGATGCCGGCCTGCGCCAGCAGCGCCGCGCCGCCGAGCGCACGCAGCGACCCGCGCAGCATCTTGCGCCGCTGCCCGAACGCGGCGGCGGTCAGCCGCTCCATCGCGGCGAACACCGCCGGCGGTGGCTGCCGGGCATGCGGCGTCAGCACCACCACGGCCGACCAGACGGCGGGCGGCGGGACGAAGGCGGCAGGCGGCAGGCGCAGCCGCAGCTCCGCCGTCGCGACCCACTGCGCCAGCACCGCGAGCCGGCCATAGGCGGGGCTGTCCGGCGCGGCGGTGATGCGCTCGGCGACCTCCAACTGGAACATCAGCGTCAGCCGTTCCCACGCCGCCGCCTGCCGCAGCCAGCCGACCAGCAGCGGCGAGGCGATGTTGTACGGCAGGTTGGCGACGATCTGCCGCGGCGCCGGCACCAGTGCCGCCAGATCGAGCGCCAGCGCGTTGCCCTGGATGATGCGCAGCCGCGGCGCGGCGGCGGCCAGTTCCTGCATCGCCGCGACCGCGCGCGGATCGAATTCCACCGCCGTCACGTCCGCGGCCGGGCCGTCCAGCAGCGCGCGGGTCAGCCCGCCCGGCCCTGGCCCGACCTCCACCACATGCCGCCCGGCGAGGTCGCCGGCCTGGCGGGCGATGCGCGCGGTCAGGTTGGCATCGAGCAGGAAATGCTGGCCGAGCGAGCGGCGCGCGTCCAGGCCGTGGCGCGCGATCACCTCGCGCAGCGGCGGCAGGGCGGAGGCCGCGAACGTGGTCAGGAACGGTGGTCGAGCATCGCGCGGCGCTGCAGGTCGCCCATCAGCTGGCGCGAGGCGAGTTCGATGCGCTCGTTCAGCAGCCGCTGCGCCAGTTCGGCGCGCGTCGGGATGCCGAGATTCTTCTCCCCGCGCGAGCACACCATGATGACCAGAATGCCGTCCACGGACGGCAGCGGCGAGCTGGCCTTGCCGTCGGGCAGGTTCTCCAGCACCGTGCGCATCGTCGGCGGCACGGCGTCGAGCCGGACATCGCCGGGATCGGGCGGCCGGACGGAACCGGCCGCTTTGCCGGCCGCTTCGATCGCGTCGCAGTTCTGCGCCGCCGCCGCCAGTTGCTGCGCCTTCAGCAGCGTCTGCTTCTGCTGCTCGGTCGGATTGGCGGGGTCGAGGCGGGAGGTGAACGGTAGGAACGCCTGCCGCACCGACATGACCATCACCATGTCGTTGCCGATCTCGCGCTTCTTGTAGAGCATGACGATGTCGAAGCCGCCGGGCACGCGGATCGGGTTGCTGACGGCACCGGCCGGCATCTCGACCAGCACGCGCAGCACCTCGGGATCGATCTGCGCCGGCTGCACCCAGCCGAGATCGCCGCCCGACAGCGCCGTCTGGCTCTGGCTGAACTGCGCCGCCACCACCGGGAACGGGGCGCCGGCGCGCAGCTGCTGGATGACGGTGTCGGAGAAGCGGCGCGCCTCCTCGGCCTGGTTCGGGTTCTCCACCGGGATGAAGATCTCGCCGATATGGAACTCGGTCTGGCCCACCTGCTGCTTGAGCAGCCGCTCCTGCTCGGCGATGTCGGTGTCGCTGATCTGCACCTGCGCGCCG
>JAJZVE010000298.1 GCA_021845835.1 Pseudomonadota bacterium
GCGGCGGCGCTGAGGCGGTTGCGGAGGCGGATTGGACCGGGCAGTCTCGGTTGATGCCGGCACGTGGTTGTGTCTCCCGCACCGCTGATCCGCGTTGACATCCATGTCAACGGTCGCCAGATTGCGGACTGAGGGCGTTCTGCAAAGCTGGACGCTGGCCGGGGCGGAGGAGCCAGGGAGATGTTTCTACTATGCCACTGAATGGGAAGCATTTTTCAACGCTTTGCCGACCATGATCGTGACCCGGCCGCCGCAGCGCCGGAGGCTGGGCATGAGGGAGCAGGTTGCCCGGTTTGCCAGCGTGTTCGTGGCCAATGAAAGCAGGGGTCGGCTTGAACTGGCGGGGATGGTCCCCCCGTTCCGGCGCCTCGGGCCGCGCCGGCTGCGGCTGTGGGAGATGCGTACCAGCGACACGCGCAGCTTCGGCTGGTTCGCGGCCCGGGACGTGTTCGTGGCGGTCTGCGGCGAGCGGACGGCCCGGTTGAAGGACGACAAGAGCCTTTATGTTGCCGCGCAGCAGCAGGTCATCGACTGGCTTGCGCGGCACAGGGTTCCGAACAGGGAGTCGGTCGATGCCGACGACTGGACCGATCTTGTCTCCGAACCCGCCTGAAGCGAAAGGCGGCTTCGTCGGACTGGCGCGCGACCCGAAGGGCGAGGCGTATGCCGGGCTGTTGCTGCGTTTGCGCGGGCTGATCGCGGACGAGATGGCGCGCCTTGGGCTGTCGCGCGCCGACATGGCGCGGCGGCTGGGCGTCCATCCGTCCGTGGTGACGCGCGTCATGAACCCGGATGCCGACGTGCTGGCCTCGACCATGTTCGATCTTGCCTGGACGATGGACCGCGAGTGGGAGACGCGGCTGGTGCCGCGGCGCGATCTGGTGCAGGAAGCGGGGAATCATGGGCCTGTTGGATCGTTGACCATACAGATCGTGCCGCCGGTGACTGCCAATCGGCAATTTCTGCCCGTTCATTCCACTGCCACCATCGAGACAATCGGGATCGCCGCTTGAGCGATCCTGGCGCGCCGCCGGCACCGCCGCCGCGTTACGTGCATGGGCTGTTCTGTGACCAGGTACGCGACGAGGTGGGCGGCACGCAGACCTATGTTGGGGTGTACGGACCACAGCTCACGCTTGCGTTCCCGCCGCCCTTTCTTGTTGCAACGCTTGCCGCTGTGACATGGGTTGTTGCACCGATCGACGACCAGATCGGCAACATGGCAATGCGCCTGCACTTGCCCGACGGGCAGGTGATGGAGGTTGGGCAGGACATCCCGCCACCGCCCTTTCAGCCGGTCACGCCTGAACCGCGCCAGCGGATCGCCGCGGTCGTCCTTCGCATCAACAATTTGATGATTCAGCAAGCCGGTCGGCTGTGGCTTGAGGTGATCGTTGACGGAACGTCCTGGGTCGGCGCGAATCTGCGGATCACGGTGCAGGCGGCCGGGACGCTGATCCAGGCAGTATCTTCGTCGTCTTGAGTGTGATCGTGCGACCTTGCTGCCACTGAGGCAAAGCACCTGACCACAGGCCGGGCCAGCGCCCGGCGTCCTTCAATCCGACTTGAACCCGCCGCCGGCGAGCCTCGCCGCGCGGTTTTTTTGCGCGTGAGGAAAATCGATGGGCATCCAGAACTTCCCGCCGTCGCTGCAGCCGATCATCCAGCAGGGCTTCCTGGAGCGCGAGTTCCAGGCCGCGCTGTCCAGCCGGCTCGGCTACCGCGCGGTCGCCGACCGCGAGGAATTCGCCGTCGGTATCGGCGAGACGCTGACCAAGACGCGCGCGGGGCTGAAACCGTCCGTCACCACGCCGCTGGCGCCGGCGACCAACACCAACCTCGACAACGGCCTGACGCCGGCGAGCTTCGGCGTGGAGCAGTACACGCTGACGCTGAACTTCTACGCGGCGACGGCGGACCTGAACATCGTGACCAGCCGTGTCGGCATCGCCAGCCAGTTCCTGCTGAACGCCGCGATCAACGGCGAACAGGCGGCGCGCAGCCTGGACGAGCTGGCGCGCAACGCGCTGTTCGGCGCCTATTTCGGCGGCAACACGCGGGTGCGCACGACGCTGTCCACTCCGCAGCCGACCGTCGCGGTCGATGACATCCGCGGCTTCACGACCGTGTTCGTCAATGGCGTGCAGATGCCGGTGAGCGCGGCGAACCCGCTGACAGTGATGGTGGGCAGCGACGCCTATGCGCTGACCGGGGCCGCGGCGGACGCGACCAATGATTCGACCGCGCCAAACGGGGTGTCCGGCGTGCTGACCTTCAGCGGCGATGTCAGCACCGCCGACGGAACGGCGGGATCGACGGTGCAGGCGGCGACCGCGAGCGCGATCCTGCGGCCGAACGGACGTGCCAACACCTCGCTGATCCAGGCCGCCGACGAGCTGGACATGAACACGCTGCTCTCGGCCGTCGCGACGCTGCGGCAGAACGCGGTGCCGGAGATCGACGGCGCCTACAACTGCTATCTCGATCCGCAGAGCGCGCGGCAGCTGTTCAACGACCAGGCGTTCCAGCGCCTGTTCACCGGCGCCACCAGCGCCAACGCGGTCTACAAGCGCGGCATGGTCAACGACTTCCTCGGCCTGCGCTTCGTGCCGACCACGGAGGCGTTTGTGCAGGCGCATCCGACGATCGCCGGGGCGACGGTGCGGCGGCCGGTGGTGTGCGGCAAGGGCGCGCTGATCGAGGGCGACTTTGCCGGCCTGGACAAGGCCGACGTGGCGCCAAAGGACGCGATCGTCTCGGTGGTGGACAACGTCGCGATGGTGACGCGCGAGCCGATCGACCGGCTGCAGCAGATCATCGCGCAAAGCTGGTACTGGATCGGCGGTTTCTGCGCGCCGTCCGACACCACGACGACGCCGGCGACAGTCCCGACGGCGACCAACGCGGCGTTCAAGCGGGCGGTGATGGTGGAGCATATCGGCTAGCGCCCTCACCCGACGTGCTGGGCTCGCCACCCTCTCCGGCAGAGCGGGAGAGGGAAGAAATTGCGTTCTACCCCTCTCCCGCTTGCGGGAGAGGGCTGGGGTGAGGGGCCTGCGATGGCGTTCACATCGGCGCAGGCGGCGGATATCCGCCGCTTCTGCGGCTATCCCGCGTACGGCGCGGGGCCGGCGGGGTTCCAGGGCTGGCGGTTCTTCACCGCCTACGGCCTTCTGGAATTCCGCATCAACAATCTCAGCTCCGAGGAGGAGAGCGTGGTGACGAGCTATCTCAACACGCTCAACCAGCTCGAAGCCGCGGTCACGGAGGCAGGCAGCCGGCTCGACACGGCGCAGGCCTCGGTATGGACGCGCAACCCGAGCGAGTTGCGCGAGCGTACCGCACTGTTCGACGACTGGCGGCGTCGGTTGTGCGGCTTTCTTGGCCTGCCGCCGGGGCCGGCGCTGGGCGATGGCACGCTGAAGCTGGTGGTGTGATGCTGCCCGGACAGCACGTGCCGGACGCAATCCGGCGCGGCCTCGGCCGTGCCGCGCGCGGGGCGGGGGATTGGTGCGACCTGTATCGCGCGCGCGCCGCGGAATTGCCGCTGGCGGCAGAGAACCGCGTACTGCGGCTGCCGGCGGCGTTCGTCGCGCCGAGCAATCCACGGGCGGCGGTTTCGTACGGAACCGCAGTCTGGCAGGGGATTTTCGATGCCGGCTATGCGCAGCCGGGCGATTACCTGGTGGGCGGAGAGGGCGTGTTCTTCGTCGCTTCCTTCACCCGGCTTGGGCCGGTGCTGTGCGTGCGCACCAACCGCACCGTCACGCTGACGCGGCCGGCGGTGCCGATGGTGGCGGGCGTGTCGCGCTACGGCGGCGTGCAGGCGGCGCAGACGACTGCACTGATGACGGCGTGGCCGGCGAGCGTGCTGGCGCGGCAGCGCGAAGGCGGGCGCGGGGCGCTGCCGGGCGATGCGCCGGGGCTGCAGGGCGGCGCCGGCGGCTGGGAAGTGCTGATGCCGGGCGCCGCCGGCGTGCTGCTGCGGCCGGGTGATCTGATCCAGGACGACCTCGGGCGCAATGCGGTGCTGGCGGGTACGGAGCTGACCGCGCTCGGCTGGCGGTTGTTCGCACGGCAGGCCGGAAGTTGAAGGCGGGGAGCTGATGGCGGACCAGGCGGATGTGGAGACGGCGCTGACCGGGATCGTCGGCGCCGCGCTTTATCCCGGCGGGCTGCTGCAGGGCTGCGCGGTGGCGGGCGCGATCTGCCGCATCTATCGCGGTTGGCCGGTGCCGGCGGCGCTGGACGCCGATCTGGCGGCCGGGCGCGTCAACGTCAGCATCGGCGCGGTGGCCGGATCGACGCAACTGACGACGCGCTATCCCGACCAGTGGCACGTGGCAAACCCCGGCGCGCCCGCACTGAGCGCGTCGGTCAGCGGCACGACGGCGACGTTCGCGGGCGCGGCCTCGGTCGGGCAACTTGCGGCGCTGCTGGCGGACGGGCGCGCTGCAGTGCATCGCACGGTGGCGGGCGACACGCCGGCGAGCGTCGCGGCGGCACTGGCGGTGGAGTTGCAGCGACTCGGTGTGGCGGCGAGTGCGAGCGGGGCGGCGGTCGCGTGCGCGGGCGTGTCCAGTGTGGTCGCGCGCGTGACGGCGGACCAGGTGGCAACGCGCGAGACGCGGCGGCAGCGCCAGCATTTTTCCGTCGCATGCTGGTGCGCCGATCCGGCGACGCGCGACGCGGTCGGAAACGCGATCGACGCCGCGCTGTCGGGCATCGACTTCGTCGGATTGCCGGACGGATCGAGCGGGCGGCTGCTCTACGTCGCGTCGGTGATTTCGGATCGCTGGGAGGATGCGACGCTGTATCGGCGAGAGCTGACCTACAGCGTCGAATACCCAACCACGATCACGCAGGTGCAGCCGAGCATGATCGTGGGCGGGACGGAGATTTCGCCGGACGGGCAGACGATCGCGAACCTGCTCGGCTGATCCCTCACGAAGAACAGGAGACTCCGGAATGCCCATCGTGCAGCAGGGCAGCATCAATACCACGGCGCTGGTGGTGCCCGACCTTTACGTGCAGATCGTGCCGCCGCAGGCGTTGGCGCTCAACGGCGTGCCGACCGACATCGTCGGTGTGGTCGGTAGCGCCAGTTGGGGGCCGGTGGGCCAGCCGGTGATCGTCGGCAGCATGTCGGACTATGCGGTCGCGTTCGGGCCGGTCATGACGCGCAAATACGACATGGGCACGCAGGTTGCGACGGCGGTGCTGCAGGGCGCGCAGAACTTCCGCTGCGTGCGTGCGACCGACGGCACCGACACGGCGGCGTCGCTGACGGTGCCCACGGTCAATGTCGTGTTTACCGCGACCTATACCGGCACGCTCGGCAACCAGATCGCGGTCGCGCTGACCGGCGGGTCGAAGGCCGGGACGTGGCGGCTTACGGTAACGCTGCCAGGTCTGGTGCCGGAGGTGTTCGACAACATTGCGGGCAGCGGCACGGCGTTCTGGCAGGCACTGGCGGCGGCGGTGAACGCCGGGCAGGGGCCGCAGCGTGGGCCGAGTGCGCTGGTGACGGCGAACGCCAATGGTGCCTCCGCGGCACCGGTCGCCTTCGCCTATTCCTTCGCCACCGGCACGCCGGGCAGCGACGGCGCGGCCGGCGTCGCCGCGGCCATGCTGGTCGGCGTGGATGCGGTGCCGCGCAAGGGGATGTATGCGCTGCGCGGCCAGGGCTGCTCGATCGCGCTGCTGGCAGACGCGGACGATGCGACGCAGTGGACGACGCAGGAGGCGTTCGGGCTGTCCGAAGGCATCTACATGATCCTGACCGGCCCGGCCGGGGACAACATCGCCAACGCGGTCGCGGCAAAGCAGACGGCGGGACTCGACTCCTATGCCTGCAAGCTGATGTTCGGCGACTGGATCTGGTGGAACGATCCGGTTAACGCGAGTTTGCGCGTGGTTTCGCCGCAGGGGTTCGTGGCCGGCCGGCTGGCCAATCTGTCGCCGGAGCAGTCGAGTTTGAACAAGCCGCTGTTCGGCGTGGTGGCCAGCCAGAAGTCCGGCGCGCCGAGCAGCGGCCAGTCCAGCAGCTATGCTGCCGCCGACCTTTCGGCACTGCTGCAGGCGGGCATCGATGTGATCGCGAATCCGCAGCCGGGTGGCGCGTTCTGGGGCGTTCGCGGCGGGCACAA